>CAYJOX010000050.1:0-9619 GCA_964371915.1 uncultured Oscillospiraceae bacterium | reverse complement strand
TGCCCCGACTAGAACCTGAATCTAGCGCGTCTGCCGATTCCGCCACGAGTGCACAATAATATAAGTATATCGCCGAACAGGTTTGCACCTATTCGGCTGAGTTTACTATATTGCGCGTGTTACCTTCCCGCTACGCAGGCAGCGTGTACATGCATGAATATATTTATTCGATCCGTTTATAACAGCTTTCACTCTTTTTACGTTCGGTTTCCATGTACGGTTAGATCTGCGGTGGGAGTGGGATACCCTGATTCCAAAGGTTACACCCTTACCACAACAATCACATTTTGCCATTTATTACACCTCCTTATATTAAGATACCGCATTTATGCGATTAATGCCTTTTAGTATATTAACAGATTTGACCCTAAAATGCAATACTTTTTTGTGTTTTTCTAAATTTTTATAGATATTTAATTTGTTTTATTGCTAAATGTACGTTATTTTAACTAAACTACTTGCATTTTTTTGTCGGTTGTGGTATAATACCGAGAGTACACCGTTTGCACTTCATACTATACAATAATAAAGTAGGGTAACGAAGTATTTCAAATGCAAACATATACCATTTGTATCGGCAGTCCTCTGATTACAATTATTAATTATCGAATGCCGCAACTGTCTAACGGAGGAATTTTCATGGACGCAATTAATTTAATTTCTGAAGGCTGTAAAAAAGCCGAAGTGCCATCTTTTAGGGTCGGCGATACCGTAAAGGTAAACGTTCGTATCAAGGAAGGTGAGCGTGAGCGTGTACAGGCATTCGAAGGCACTGTTATCGCAAAAAAACATGGCGGAATTAACGAGACATTTACCGTTCGCCGTACATCCTACGGTGTAGGTGTTGAGCGTGTTTTCCCGGTTCACTCCCCCTTTGTTGAGAGTGTTACGGTAGTTCGTTACGGTAAGGTTCGCCGTGCTAAGCTATTTTACCTACGTAGCCGTACCGGTAAATCTGCTAAGGTTAAAGAGCAGATCAGACACAAGTAAATTTAAATTAAACCGCGATGCGCCCATATATCATGTTTCCGAGCAAAAAGGTTACGTGCGTTGTGGGCGCATTACTGTTATAGGAGTTGTTTAATGTTAAAAGCATCTAAATCCCAGCTTGAGTTTTTTGAATGGATAGATGCACTTGTATTCTGTGCCGTAACCATTATATTAATATTTTTGTTCTTCTTTCGTTTAGTGACCGTGCAGGGAATCTCGATGGAGCCGACTTTTTATGAGGGCGATAGGCTTATTATCCGTAGCATAGCTTATGAACCTGAACATGGCGATGTAGTAGTCTTAGATAGCGATACAGGCCTTGGCAAGCCACTTGTAAAAAGGGTTATAGCAGTCGGAGGAGACACGATTGATATAGACCCTGAAACCGGAGCTGTTTATGTAAACGGTGATGTTATTAACGAGGACTACATATCAGCCCCCACCACCCAGATATATGATACCCAGTTCCCGCTTACTGTAGATGATGGGCATGTTATTGTATTGGGTGATAACCGCCCAAATTCACAGGATAGCCGTAGCGCTACAATCGGCCAGGTTGATGCCCGTGGTATTATGGGTGAAGCTATATTTAGAATATGGCCACTCGATAGATCTGGAATTATCGAATAAAAGCGAAAGGAACAACGGTTTAAAATGGAAAACGAGAGCTCTACAATACAGTGGTACCCCGGACATATGACACGCACATTTCGTGCGGTGGAACGCATTCTGCCGAGCATTGATGCTGCGGTTGTTTTGCTTGATGCAAGAATTCCTTTTTCTAGCTCCAACCCAAAACTTGCCGAAATGTTAGCCGATAAGCCTAAGCTCTATGTTTTAAATAAGGCCGACCTTGCAGATAAACCATCTACCGATAGATGGCTTGCATATCTTAACAGTACCGAAACAGCCGTCGCTATCTCCTCAAAAAATCCGGCATCCGCTAAGGCTGTACTATCTGCGGTTGATAAGGTAACCACCGAAATTAAAGCTAGACGCACGGCGCGTGGAATCGGCGGAATGAGAATATCTCTGCTTATATGCGGAATCCCAAACGTAGGCAAATCTACACTTATTAATATGCTATGTGGATCTGCTAAGGCTAGGGCTGCCGATAAGCCGGGCGTTACACGTGGATTGCAGAGGATAACACTCAGCCGGTTTGATCTTGTGGATGTTCCCGGCCTTTTGTGGCCAAAGTTTGAAAATAACCGCATAGCTTCAAACATCGCCTTTATCGGATCAATAAACGATGATATTATAGGCAAAGAAGAGCTTGCAGCGCACCTATTACAGGAACTATGTACCCTCGAGGGGAACGGACTATGCGAACGATTTAAGCTTACTGCAGATTCTTTACAACTACCTATGTATGAACTGCTTGAAGCAATAGGGCGCAAAAGAGGCATGCTTATACGTGGCGGAGAGGTGGATTTGGAACGAACTTCGATTATGGTAATCGATGAATTTAGAGCGGCAAGATTTGGGAGAATAACACTTGAACAACCCTCTGTATGATTTTGATATCGAACATGCTGTAGATGGTAAAACTATCTGCGGGGTGGATGAGGCTGGGCGGGGCCCATTGTGCGGACCTGTTTGCTGTGCCGCAGTAATACTGGATTATAACAAGTTTGTGCCGGTAAATGATAGCAAAAAGCTTAGTGTGAAAAAAAGAGAGTTGCTATATAACCAGATTATTGACTCGGCATTAAGCTATAGCATAATTATGATAGATAATCAAACAATTGATGAGATAAATATACTAAACGCCACAATGCTTGGCATGCAAAATGCTATCGAGAACCTTACCCTAAAACCAGACCTGTGCTTAATAGACGGGAACAGATGCCCTGAAATCGGCTATGAGTGTAGATCGATAGTAAAGGGGGATGCTAACTCGGCTGCTATTGCGGCAGCCTCTATACTTGCAAAGGTATCACGAGATAGATATATGACAGAACTTGATGCCTTATATCCTCAGTACCGCCTTGCTAAGCACAAAGGTTACGGAACAGCACTTCATTACGAGATGATAAAAAAACATGGCATACAGGATTTTTATCGTAAAAGTTTTTTAAAGAAGATATTAGTCAATGATTAACAGAAACATAGGTGATGCCGGTGAGGAGTATGTCTGCCGTATTTATAAGAAAAATGGCTTTAAAATACTTTCACGCAACTACCGAACACGTTTTGGTGAACTCGACATTATTGCACATAAAAAAAACCTAGTTGTAATAGTCGAGGTGAAGGCAAGGGCAGTAAATACCATGGTGCCGTTAGAGTTTTCCATCACTACGGCAAAACAAAAAAAGGTTCGAACCACTGCAAGCATCTACCTTAGCTCAAACGAGCTTATGGATAACATAATAAGGTTTGATGCTGCTTTTGTGGTGCATCACGATGGAAACCCTGTATCGTGTGAGATTATAGAAAACGCATTTTAGAGGTGAACATGAAATACCACTCAACACGCTGTAAAGATATTTTGCTTGACAGCTCCGAAGCAATCGTTATGGGAATCTGTGAGGATGGTGGGTTGTTTGTGCCGCAATCCTTCCCTGCGCTTGATGTAAAAACCTTGTTGCACAAGCCCTACAGCTATATTGCCAACAAGGTTTTATCTTTATATTTAACGGATTACAGTAGTGACTTTATTGAAAAAACAGTGCAGGAAGTTTATGCAGAAAAAAACTTTGCAGGCGGCGCCGGCCACATTACCAGAGTAGGCGAGCGTTTAAGCTTTTTAGAACTATGGCATGGGCCGACATATGCCTTCAAGGATTATGCATTACAACTTCTCCCCCCTCTTTTGTGTGAGGCTAAAAAAATAACTAAAAATGAGCAGGAGCATCTAATTCTTGTTGCAACCTCCGGCGATACCGGCTCTGCCGCTTTATATGGTTTTGCTGACACGCCCGGCACAAAAGTTGTGGCTATGTACCCCTATGGTGGTGTTAGCCTTGTTCAGGAACGTCAGATGCTTGAAGCGGAGGGCGATAACCTTTTTGTATATGCTGTAAATGGCAACTTTGATGATATACAGTCTGCCGTAAAGGTATTGTTTTCTGATGAAGCACTTACTAATTTTCTGGCAGGGCATAACACAAGCCTTTCCAGCGCAAACTCTATTAACCTAGGTAGATTACTACCACAGATATGCTACTATTTCAGTAGCTATGCAGAGCTACTGACAGAAGGAACTATTAAAGAGGGCGAGGCGGTAGACTATGCTGTTCCTACCGGCAACTTTGGCGATATACTTGCCGGCTATTATGCAAAAAAGATGGGGCTTCCTATAGGTAAGCTCATATGTGCCTCTAATAAAAACCGCATTCTAACCGACTTTTTCCAGACCGGTGTTTATGATGCAAATAGAAAGTTTTATTTAACCGGCTCACCATCCATGGATATACTTATATCCTCTAATCTTGAAAGATTACTCTATCATGAAAGTGACGATCCGCTATATGTTGCATCGTTAATTAATGATTTAAAAAATACCGGACGTTTTGAAATATCATCCGAGCTTTTATCAAGGCTTCAGGAAACATTTTTTGCCGATTCGGCAGACGATGCAAAGACACGTAGTGTTGTTCTTAATACCGAAAAGAAACACAACTACCTCTGTGATCCTCACACAGCTGTTGCGCTATCTGCCGCTATGAGCTGGTGTGATACCGGTAAGGCATCAAACCAGGTAGTGGTTCTTTCTACCGCAAGCCCCTATAAGTTCCCTTCTGAGCTTATTGCCTCCCTTAGCAAGACAAGACTAAGAGATGACACATGTATTAATGTTCTTGAAAATGCATACCCTTGGCTTCCCATGCCGGAAAACATTCTAAACATGAGAAATCCCTCCACTGCAACTCAGACGGTAATAGAGCTAAAGGATATGAAAGACAAGGTGATGGATATTATACGAGAGGAGTAGCGGTTGTCTATTTTTACTATAGCCGATCTACATCTTTCTCTCGGAGCAAGCAAGCAGATGGATATATTTTCCGGTTGGGAGGGGTATACCGATCTTCTGCAGGAAAACTGGTGCAAACTTGTTTTGGATAGTGACACCGTGGTTATACCGGGTGATATTTCCTGGGCAATGAAGTTAGAGGATACACTAAAAGATTTTATATTTATTAATAATCTACCCGGCCACAAGGTGCTAATAAAGGGTAATCATGATTATTGGTGGACAACAGCTAATAAGATGAACAAGTTTTTACTGGAAAACGGCCTAGATAGAATAAACTTTCTTCATAACAACTGCTATCAAGCCGAGGGAGTGGCTATCTGTGGAACGAGGAGTTGGCTTTTTGAACATGGAGAACCACTTGATCAAAAGTTAGTCCAGCGTGAGGCAGGCAGGCTAACTACCTCTTTAAATGCTGCCGGAGACATAGATAAGATTGTATTCCTACACTACCCACCAATATTTCGTTTCGAGCGCAGTGAGCTAATGATTGATATAATGAAGCAGTATGGCGTTACGCATTGTTACTATGGGCACCTACACAGCCATACTATAAAGCATGCCTTTAACGGCACAGAGGATGGCATACACTACAAACTTATATCGGCCGATGCCTTAAGGTTTGCACCATTTAGGGTAAGATAATTTTTCACTTAAAAACAACGAAGATTAACATCTGTTAATCTTCGTTGTTTTTATAATTAATCAGAGTTACTAACCCTTCTTACCTACACCCATTCTTTTTCCTGTTTATCAAGAATAGAGGTTCGCATTACCGATATATCCCCCTTATTCATCATCTCAAATGCCTCAAGATAATCAACTAATAGGGCTGGGCCTATGGTTAACTCCCCCGCTGGTAGTTTTATATGTGCAGTTTTACTCTCCTCGTTATAATCAAGCTGTGGCACATATTCTTTTAGGTCTATTAGTTTTTCGCTACGCTTTGTTTTTTTTGTAACCTCAACCTTACCGGCATCGTTGTATTCTTTAATTGCTAGTTTAAAGGCAGCTTCATCCCCTCTTGTCGAAAGATCGTAACAGGCATATCCTATCTCGGAAGGCTTAGATGATGCTATATACACACTATAAACCTTTATCCCATTGGGAAGGCAGTTATTAACTAAATCTATCCATTCCTTTTGTGGGGTCTGCTCACTTTTAAAGTCTACAGCATCACAGGCTGTTTCGTGTGTGAGTGATAGCGGAAGCGCAAAGGTCATATAGATATGAGGATTAAAGCCGTTTGAATACCATGCCGGCACACCGCTTTGCCTAAGAGCCCTTGACATAACCCTCTGTAGGTCAAGATGTGATATATATGCACATTCGTTAAACTTTGCAAACCTTGCTCTAATTACAAACACATTCCACCCCCTCACTATCGGCCTTAATTCCACAGCCCGAACAGCTAATGTTACATGGCTGTGTTGTCTGTGCTTTTAACGCCTTATTATACTCTACCTGCAGAAATTTACGTGTCACCCCATAATCGATATGTTGCCAGGGCAATATTTCATCATCATCTCTGTGCCTAGATGCATAAAATTGTTGAGTTAACTTGCTTTTCTCAAATGCTTTCTGCCATAGCTCGTTGTTAAAGTGTTCATGCCACCCATCCATGCTACACCCTAGGATAAAGGCATTCTCGATAACATCAGCCATTCTCCGATCTCCCCTTGCAAGGGCAGCTTCTACTGCCGATACATCGGCATCGTGATAACTTACCGATATTTTTTTTGAGCGCACACTGGAAAGTAATAGCTTTTGCTTACGGCGCAGTTCATCATACTCATCCTGCCCTACCCTCTCAAAAGGGGTATTAGGCTTTGGCACAAAGCAGCTTACACTAACAGATACTGTAACACCCTTGCCCTTTTGTCGGTTTGGGTTTTGATAAAACCAATCTATAACCTTACCGGCAAGATCCGCTATCCCTACTATATCCTCATCTGTCTCGGTCGGCAGGCCCATCATAAAATAAAGCTTTACCGAGCTGTAGCCGGAGTTAAAGGCTGTTGTTACAGTCCTTTGAAGTTCCTCCTCGGTAACATTTTTATTTATCACATCCCTTAAACGTTGAGTGCCTGCTTCCGGTGCAAAGGTTAACCCACTTCGCCTAACCCTACTTATCTTCTCGGCAAGTTGGGGGCTAAAGTTATCTACACGCAGCGATGGTAGCGAGAGATTAATCTTTGCCTGCTGTGTCCAATCTAGTAGGCCATCTAATAGATTTTCTATCTCGGTGTGATCGCTGCTGGAGAGAGAGGTTAATGATATCTCATCATATCCTGTTGTATCACAGATAGCCTTTGCGGCATCGCATAATGATTTTACAGAGCGCTCCCTAAACGGGCGATAGATATACCCTGCCTGGCAGAACCTACATCCACGGATGCATCCCCTTAATATCTCCACCTGTGCACGGTCATGCACCGCACCTATCATCGGAACCGTAAAGTTTGTAGGCGGCGCAAACTCGTTAAAATCTTTTATCCAGGTTTTCTTAACCGGTAGTGGCGCCTCATCCTCTGCAACAACCCCTTTTATTGTGCCATCCTCGTTATAGGCAACATCGTATAAAGAAGGGACATATACGCCAGCAAGCTTTCCCAGCTCTTTCAGAGTGTTTTTGCGTGTAAAGCCCTTTTCCTTTGCATCTTTAATTGTGTTGCAAATTTCTACATTTACACGCTCACCTTCTCCTAAAATAAACAGATCAAAGAAGGCGGCAAGTGGCTCTGGATTACAGGCACAGGGGCCGCCGGCCACGACTAACGGGTGTCTCTCATCTCGATTCTCTGAGCGTAGCGGAATACCCGACATCTCTAACATAGCTAATATATTGGTATAGGTAAGTTCCGATTGCAGGGTAAAACCTACAACATCAAAACTATCGAGCGGCTGCTTTCCCTCGAGTGAAAATAACTTCAGTTCCTCTTTTTTTAGCTGCTCTCTCATATCCGGCAAGGGCATAAAAACACGCTGGCACCACAACCAATCTTCATGATTCATTATTTCATACAAAACCTTTAACCCGAGGTGAGACATGCCTATCTCGTAGCTATCAGGAAAACAAAATGCAAAGTTGATGTCTACGCTATCAAAATCCTTTATTACGGACAGTCTCTCACCGCCTATATACCTTGCGGGTTTTTGCACCCTAGGCAAAATTCTCTCTAAGTCCCTATTAATCATTTTTTCCTATCTAAGTTTTTTATCGTGACTATAATTATAACTCCTAGGAGGGTAATTTGCAATACCGCCCCACCATAAAAAAGCAATATATATAACATAACCGCTATCAATAATGCCGATGTTGCCGCAAAGAGATGCTCTAAAAGTGATAGTTTATCTGCCGGGGTAAACAAGGCTAGTAGCCTGCCTCCATCAGAAAATGAGAGCGGAAGCGCATTAAACAGTGCAACACAGAGATTTGATAACGTAATAAAATACATCGAATATGTTGGTTTAATCCAGCCTATTACCAATGCCACAGCTACTGCAATCATGTTGGCTAGAATTCCGCCACTTAAAAGTAGGGCGGTTTTATGCATTGGCAGTACCGGCATGGCTATAGAAACTCCACCCGATTTAAAGCTTAACCTCGGGGCTTTTTTTATTAGAATTAGATAGACAATAATATGACCTATTTCGTGTATAGCACTCGCATACAGGCCATATTGTGCATATTTCCCACCTAAGAGTAATGCTGCAAAGAGTGTAACAAGAAGCGGAACAGCGGAGTTGCTAAGCCTAGTTAAAAAGACCATCTGGGTAGGCATACATGGGGTTAACTCTAATGCCATAAAGAATATATGTAAGGTGAAGATGTATTCCGGTAGATGCACCTGTAGTGCCTATTATCCCAAGCTCATCACCCGCCAAAAGCACATCCCCTACCTCAACTTTATAGCTATCAAGGTGCCCATACACAGTTTCAAACCCCTCACCATGGTCAACCTTAACATAGTTTCCGCTAATAGAATCATAGCCTGTGTATACCACCTCACCTTCTGCTACTGCCATGACAGCACTCCCCTCTGCCGCCGCTATGTCCAGCCCACTATGAAACTCCGGCTTACCGGTTATAGGGCTAATTCTCTCGCCAAATTCGCTTGTAATCGTCCCCACAGCTATAGGGGATTGCACCTCTATATTTAACTCGTAATAGGTTTCACTTGCCGGGTTTGATACAAATTTTTCGTAGGTTGCATCCATCGAACCTTGGGCCGTTTGTTCCGTTACCGATTGTGGTGGAACTATCAAATCTTCCTGTACCTGCTGGGCTTCTATCGCCTGCTCCTGCTCTGTTGCCGTTTCGGTATTCGGCGTTATTGCTGATAGTGCATCTTCCGCTATACTTATAGCGGCCTGCTGTTCCTGCGGTTCAATCTGCTGAGACATTAGCACATTATAATCCTGTTGTAACCTACTAAACTCATCCGGCATTATCGCTTTAATTAACAATATTATAATTAGCAATATACCCGATATTATTAGCTGTGTTCCTATCAACACAAATCTTGTTTTTGTTCCTTTCCTTTTAGCCGGTAGGTCATCCTTATAAACCATGCCGTTTCTTATGCCTCTATTTGTCGGGCGTGCAAATAAAACATCGGCCGGCATCTCGTATTCCTGTCTTTGCCACAG
>CAYJOX010000049.1:8334-9697 GCA_964371915.1 uncultured Oscillospiraceae bacterium | reverse complement strand
GATCTTCTCCTTTGTGCGAGGGTTAAGACCTGTACGAGCAGGACGATCACGAACCTCAAAAGTACCAAAACCAACTAGGGATACCTTATCACCTTTTACTAAGGCGTCACACACAGACTCAAGAACAGCATTTGTAGCTTTCTCTGCATCTTTCTTTGTCAACCCGGTTTTCTCCGCAACGCATGCAGCTAATTCAACTTTAGTCATTTTATTTCTCCTTAATTTTTATATATTTCATAGAGCATATGCCCTGTGAATCATTCATTATTCAGTGTTTTGTGATTTCCTATAACTTTTTGCGGCATCCATAAGTGCAAGCTCTGGGTCACATCCTTTGGCTCTGGCAACCGATACAACATCAAATAATAATCGCCCTATCTCATTATAACAGTCACTGTCGGTACTGCTTTGTAGCCTTAATTCATCTAAGCTTTTTGCTATATTATCCAGTGCGGTCTCGGTATCGGGTTTATGAGATAGCAGTTTTTGTAATTTTTTTGTGTACATAAGTGCCGGTAGTGCACGTGCTATACCATCGACAGCGTCCTTAGTACTATCATGCCCTTTTTCTATTCGCTTTAGTTGTTCCCAGTTAGATAAAACCTGTTCTGTAGAATCTGCGGTAATATCAGCAAATATGTGGGGATGCCTGTAGATAAGTTTCTTGCAGATGCCGTCACATACATCCTCAAAGGTGAAGGTTCCTTTTTCATATTCCATCTCTGTATGCAAGCATACCTGCAACAGAGTGTCGCCGAGTTCCTCGCACAACATCTCGTTACGGCCGCTATCTATTGCATCCAAAACCTCATAGACCTCCTCCACAAAGTTGTGGCGTACCGTTAGGTGTGTCTGCTCCCTATCCCAACTACAACCGTACTCTGGGTTGCGAAGAATTCTTACAAGAGTTATGAGATCATTAATATTATAGGATGATTTATCGGCAAAATTCTTTAAATCTAACTTATTCACGTGTTCTATTTTACTTTATATCGCAGATAAAATCAAGAGGTTTTTCTATTTTTTTTACGAACGGCAGCAATAATAAATCTTTTTTGCGCAAAATTCCAAAAAATAACTGTATAATTAGGTGAAATAGGGCAGAAACAACAACAGAAATCAATAAGGCCCAACCGTTATCCATCCGCTCGATAAGCTGCTTATGTGTAAAAAAGGCCACAACTGCACTTAATCCACCTGCTCCAAGCCCTCTAAAAAATATATCTGCGATGGGAACCGTAATATTGCATCCTTTGCAAAGTGCTATGCCGGAGAGTATAAACAGTACCAGATAGCAAAAGAAGGTAGAGTATGCGGCACCTTGAATATTTATACTAGGTATAGGTACAAGCACGAGATTTAA
>CAYJOX010000049.1:0-8259 GCA_964371915.1 uncultured Oscillospiraceae bacterium | reverse complement strand
TAGATCAGGCCTACCCATTGCCTGAAAAACAGTGTTGATTGGTATAAGTACCGCAACAAGGATTGCCGAATAACCTAAAATTGTTAGAATTGGGGTAGCTATTGCAACCTCCTGTAATCTTGTTGAATATAGAAGGTTTAATATTGGGCCTGCAAGTGCAGAAATTCCAAAACCAGCGGGAACCGCAAGCAGTACTGTAAACCTAAATGCTGTCTCTACAGCATTTATTGTTGCAGGTAGATTTTTTTTCTTAACATAGCCTGATACAAGGGGCATAATGCTTATCCCAAGTGCCACAGTAAGGGAGGGTACCAGATGAAAAACCGACATAGCCACACCGGTATAGCTGCCATACAAGAAGTTAGGAAGATCACTGCCTCTAAGCTCAAGACTAAGGCCACTATATGCGGCATATAATTCTTGAGGCCGTTCTACTAGTAAAGTTTCGATATGTCTCATAATAGTAGCAAGATCGATAAGTGCAGTTAGGTTTATGACAACGGCAGATAATGCGACAGGTAGTGCCATACGAAGCAATTCGCCGGCGATACTACGTGAGAATGCCCCGTTAAAGCGCACCTCTTTTTTGACAACAAATGATAATATTAAGGTTCCGACAAGGTTTGAAAGTGTTACACCAGCAAGTGATGCGGCAGCGCATAGCGGCATGATGGCGGCAACTGCCTCCGATGTTGTGGGATATACCGTGTTAATCACATAGCCGGTAGCATTGTAATGTACAAGTAGCTGATTATAGACTATAGCCGCTAACCCAACACCGGCGGCAAGTTTTATAACGGCTTCACATAGCTGAGATATTGCGGTAGGTGCCATGTTTTGTCTGCCCTGTGTTGCCCCTCGTAACACCGAGGAAACCGAGCTGATAAGTAGGGTGGGGGATAGGCATATAATAGCAGGAACTGCGGCAGGGTTGTGTACTATATCCCCGAATATATCGGCGATAGAGATAAGCAATGCAGTTCCGGCAAAACCTATTATGATAGATATTAGCATTGCGGTGCGCACTATGGAGGAAACCCTCTTTTCATCTCCGGTTACAACAGCACTTGCCACAAGGTGCGAGACTGCTATAGGTAAGCCGGTAATGCAAAGCGCATAGACAGGGGTGAAGAGATTGAATGCGGTACTGTAATATCCCATGCCATCACCGCCCAGTATATCGGTTAATGGTATGCGGTAAAGAGCACCTATTACCTTAACTGCAAAGGTGGAGATAAACAGAATAAAGGCACCGGTAATAAATTTTTGTCTACTCATATAGGAAAACACCTCCAAAATAAAAAGGATGTGAATAGTTCACATCCTTTAATTTAAAATACATTGTTAATAATACAGGTTATCCTTGGCGTACGCCACATTTTGCGCAGAACATATCACTACCTGCAAGTTGATGCCCACAGCTACTACAATGCCGCGTGTATTTCGTTACCGGTTCTGCAGCTGCCATTGCACGCTCTATCTTTTCGTTAATATCGTCTATCGCATCTATATATTGTTTAGTAAGCTCGCTGTCATCCTGCTCTGTTTTATAAAGGCTATATACAAGAGCGCCAAGCTGTTTTTGTGCCTTGGAAAGCTCTGATT
Organism: uncultured Oscillospiraceae bacterium; assembly: GCA_964371915.1. Taxonomy (GTDB): domain Bacteria; phylum Bacillota; class Clostridia; order Oscillospirales; family Ruminococcaceae; genus CAYJBH01. The sequence continues at coordinate 6,654 of CAYJOX010000049.1, read as the reverse complement.
CAAGTGCCATCAAATCCAGTTTATTTTTGCCGGCATTTGCATAGCCGGAAACAGTATCGGTTATTGTGTTTAATATCTTTTTTGATTCCTCTATAAAACTACTTGTGTCAAACATAACTCCTCCTTAATAATATCTATGCGTGTAGATGTAATGATATACAATTTATTCCCCAACAAATTCCCTTAGCAAAGAATCGACAGGGATTTCTGACTTTATAATTGGTAAAAACAACCTATAACGCTCCCTAAGCGCCTCAAAAAGGTTGGCGTGATCAATATTTTCTATCTCATCAATATTAAGCTCCTCCAATAAAGGGGCTATAAGGCAAGGTTCATAGCTGTGGGCAGTGTCTAGCAGATAATCTGCCTCCGGTTTATAGCGTTTTATATATTTTAGCTCTCCGTCACAAACGTTGCTCCAGATAGCCAATGTTTTCTGTGGTGTATAGCCTCTAAACTGATTATCTCTTACGATTCTGCGTGCAAGGCGCATATCAATGGTTGGGAGTAATCTTTTTCCGTTAAGACAGTATTCCTCTCTCATACTCAAATATACCTTGAAGAGGTCTATATCCCCAAAGTTAGAGGTTATTCTGGGGTTTAATGCATGTATTCCCTCAACTATCACAACACCATCTTTAAGTACAAACGGCTCTCGCTCTGCCCTGCGTGCACCGGCAAAAAAATCGTATACCGGTAGCTGGGTTTCACCAGTTTCAACTATTTCTGATATGCATTTTGTAAGTTCTGGAATATCTATTGTTTCTATGCTCTCAAAATCCTTGGTGCCGTCCGGCAAGGTAGGGTACTCCTCCTGTGCACGAAAAAAGTTATCGAGCGAAACAACTCTCGATTCTACACCCATAGAATGGAATTTAGATGCAATACGTAATGAGGTTGTGGTTTTTCCACAGGATGAAGGGCCGGTAAGCATTATTACCTTGAACCTCCCTGCTATAATTGTGGCACATAGATGTTCTATTCTTTTTTTATAGCTCTCCTCACACCAGGCAACAAAGGCTGCCTTATCACGGGCCGCAAGGTTGATAATATCAATTTCGCACAGTCTTTTAGGTGGGTAAAGGTTAATCATTTAGCCTCCGTGTATGCAACATGAAGAATACTTTACTCTTAATATACAGCATTTGTAACACTTTGTAAAGAGGTACTTTGCAAGTTGACACCTAGTATATTGGTATGATATAATTTTAACATAATGTATATAATAAAAGGAGGTATTCAGTGGCTGTTTTGGTAGCAGGTGGCGCCGGATATATCGGAAGCCATACATCGGTAGAACTATTAAACGCAGGTTACGATATTGTAGTAGCGGATAACCTATATAATTCTTGCGATGAGGCGGTAAAACGTATTAAAGAGTTAACCGGTAAAGATTTTAAGTTTATTAATTGTGACCTAACCGATATGGATGTTGTAGAAAAGCTGTTTTCCGATAACACAAATATAGATTCGGTAATTCATTTTGCTGCCTACAAGGCTGTAGGAGAGAGTGTACAAAAACCGATAGAATATTATAAGAACAACCTGATATCTACCCTTAACCTGCTAGAAGGTATGAGGAAACATGGTGTTAAAAACATAGTGTTCTCCTCCTCTGCAACCGTTTACGGTAATCCGGCAACAGTGCCAATTACCGAGGATTTTCCACTATCGGCCACAAACCCATATGGGCAGACAAAGCTAATGGTAGAGCAGATTTTGCGTGATGCATCGGTTGCCGATCCAACATTAAAGGTTGCCCTGCTACGCTACTTTAACCCCATAGGGGCACATAAAAGTGGTAGAATAGGAGAGGATCCATCCGATATACCTAACAACCTTGTACCGTATATTGCACAGGTTGCGGTAGGCCGCCTTGAGTGCCTATCGGTATTCGGCAACGATTATAACACACCGGATGGTACCGGTGTTAGGGATTATATCCATGTTGTAGATCTTGCTCTTGGCCATATAGCCGCCCTTAAAAAGCTTGCCGGCATAGAAGGTGTGTTCACCTGTAATCTTGGTACCGGTAACGGTTACTCGGTATTAGATGTTGTTGCCGCATATGAGAAGGCATGTGGGCGCCCTGTTCCCTACAAGATAATGCCACGCCGCCCCGGAGATATAGCAAGCTGTTATGCAGATACTAAAAAAGCAAGCGAGGAGCTGGGCTGGAAAGCAAACTATGGGATTGAGGAGATGTGTGCCGACAGCTGGCGCTGGCAGAGCCAAAACCCAAACGGATATAAAGATTAATAACTATAACTAAAAAACAGGTACAGCCTTATGGGTTGTACCTGTTTTTTAGTTAGAATAATGCTAATCACTGTCGTAAAATGGTGTCGAAATAAAATTATGGAAAAAAATGGAAAAAAATTAAATTTAGTATTGCATTAACTGGAAAATTATGGTAATATATCGGTATCGGCTAACAATATGTAGTATATGGTGTAGCCTAAATAAGAAAATGTTGTGGAGAAATGTAAAATGGAACAGAAAATCAAAATGTTAATGACCAACCATGAAAACGAAGTTACCCCTCATAATATTAATACATTTATGAGAGAGGGGATCGAGGTAACACTCTGCGAAAAGAATGGCAAGGCAGTACTTAACAAGCTACTTGGAAATAGCTATGACGTTGCGGTTATTGATGCATTCATGAGCGAGATGGATGCGATAGCGGTTAAGCATAGCTACGAACGAGAGGGGAGTAAACCGGTGACCTTTTATGTAACCGGAAGCTTTACGAATGAGCTCGCAGAGCGAGAGATAATGAATGAAGGGTTTGGATATTACTTCCTAAAGCCGTTTAGTGCAGAGGTGCTAATAGAGCGAGTAAAAAGCTTTACAAGGCAGAAAGGCCTACGGATGTTTGAAGCGAACAGGATAGTAAGCGATGAGCAGATGGTAACAGATATGTTGCACCAGATAGGTGTACCTGCACATATAAGAGGATACCAATTTTTAAGAGATGCAATCCTAATGGTAACGGAGGATCAGGATCTTATAGGTTGTGTAACTAAGCAACTTTATCCTTCAATCGGTAAAAAGAATAACACTACCGCATCGAGAGTAGAGCGTGCAATACGCCATGCAATAGAGATAGCATGGGATAGAGGGGATGTTGAGCTGTTAAACAACTATTTTGGATATACCATACATAACCTTAGGGGCAAACCAACAAACTCTGAGTTTATCGCAATGCTTGCCGACCGTATGAGGCTGCATAAAAAACACGCTGTTGTAGCAATGTAATATTTGACAAAAATTTTTTAAGAGTGTATAATTTAGAAAAGGGCAACACTACATATATAAATGTGGTGTTGCCGATATAATATTTAAGAGGATATATGATTGCTTTTTCCCCGCTGGATGTAAACAAATCTGCAAGGCTAAAGGAATATTTTGAGCGCACACCGTATGGCATTTCAGAGTACTCTGTTGCGATACTTTTTATGTGGAACAGCAATTTAAGCAGTAAGGTTGCCTTTGTCGATGGCTGTGCATTTTTAAGCATTAAACATGAGGATAAGTGTGAATTCTTACTACCGGCAGGCGTTAGCCTTCAAGAGGGGATGAAGCTTTTTAAAGAGCATGTACCGGCATGTTCTGATGAGATAACATTTATATGTATACCTTCCACACATCTAGATGAGCTTAAAGCGCTATTTCCGGATGCCGATTTTGTTTACAAACGAAAATGGAGTGATTATATCTATAATGCCGAGGATATAAAGGCTCTTGCCGGTAGAAAATATGGTGGGCAACGCAACCATATCAATCGTTTTTTAAAGGAAAACCCCGAGCCTGTTATTCATCATATAGATGAGGGTAATATAGATAGGGTAATAGATTTTCTTCACGAATTTGTAAAAAAGGACACAAGACAAAAGCCGGAGTCTTTTTTTGAGGAGTACGAGGCATCCCTGCTTGTACTAAATAACTTCTTTACGCTGGGCCAGTGTGGAATATTTGTAACGGTGGATGATAAGATAATAAGCTTTGCGGTGGGTGAGGTTGTTGCCGACACTCTTTTTGTGCATATCGAGAAAGCAGATTTAAACTACCATGGTAGCTACCCCTTTATAGTGCGTAGCTTTGCAAGGGAGTTTGCGGTAGGTGAGGTAAAGTTTATAAACAGAGAGGATGATGTAGATGACCCGGGGCTTCGCGCCTCCAAGATGTCTTATCATCCCGAGCGGATTGTGGATAAATATTATTGTACCGTAAAACTTTAAATCTAAACCTATAAAAAAAGAACCGCCTTTCAGCTGTTGGCTTTGCTCCAACGAATGAAAGGCGGTTTGCATTTTGCCGCTAGTGTAGATGTTACAAGAAAATTATGAGCACACCATATCAGTCATCGGCTCGTCATTCATGTAGATACCATCAGTGCAATCGGTCGGAACTACAGTTCCCATTGTGCTTGAAATTTCCATTACCTATAGGTCGGGTGTAATCCATGTGTTATTCATATAAAATTCCACCAAAATTATAGTTATTATAGCATGAACCATCAGAAATTTATCTAGTTCTAACATTTTTGTAAGAAATTTATACCTTTATCAGCCGTTTAGTCGCTGCCATAATACCTTCAGCGACACTAATACAGTCCTGCTCGGTTATATCGGCCGAAAAGCTGATACGAAGTGCGGAATCTATCCTCTCGATAGGCAGAGCCATGGCGGTAAGGGTTTTACTCCTCCCCCCTTTACTGCACGAGGAGCCGGAGGAGACCATTATTCCCATCTCGTCCAGCGCACGCTGTAAAACTGGGCTTTTTTCGCCGATTACAGATATATTTACTATGTATGGAGAGCTGTTTTCGGGGCTGTTAATAACATATTTATCCTGGTCGATACGGCTTAAAAATATATTTTTAAGCTCACAGACATAACCGTGGCGTTGCGATATCGTTTTAGACATTCGCTGCGCAACCTCGCCAAGAGCAGCAATAAATGCGGTGTTAGGTGTGCCGGAGCGCATACCACCCTCCTGCCCGCCGCCGTTTGAGGCCGGCTCGTAGTTTACCCCCTCACGTAGGTATAGGGCACCTATGCCTTTTGGGGCGCCAAACTTGTGGCCGGATAGCGAGTATCCATCTATGTTGTTGCCGGATAGGTTGCTTGCTATCTTAAAACATCCCTGTATGCCGTCGCAAAAAATGGCAGTTCGGCTATTTTTTTGCTTAACTTTACCGGCGATGGAGGGAAGGTCAAATATTGCACCGGTTTCGTTATTTACCTGCATTACCGTAACGAGTGCAGTCTTGCTGTCTACCGCATCTATCACTGCCTGTGGGTCGATAACGCCCTGCTTTGTTGGCATTATACGACGGACTTCAAAGCCAAATAGTAGCGATAGATGCTCTATGCACCGCCATACCGAGGGGTGCTCATAGCCGGACATTACTACATTATTGCTCCAACCACGGCGTGCATAGTAAAGCCCCGAAAGGCCGATATTGTTGGATTCGGTACCTCCCGATGTAAAGAAGATACGACTCGGTTTCACCGAAAGTGCAGACCCAAGTTGCCTACGGGCGACCTCAATAATATCCTCACTCTCCATGCCTGCGCGATAAACTGCCGATGGGTTTGCATAATGTTCTGTCAAAATATTAGACACCAGCTTTGCAACATCTTCCGATACCGGTGTTGTGGCAGCATTATCAAGATATATCATAAAACTCCTGTTTAAATTAATCGTATTTTTAATATCAAATATAACGTTATCGCTTTTAATAAACTGTTTTAATGAGAAGTTTAAAGCCCGCCTACATTTTTAGCTGCACCCACTGTAGCTTTTCCAAGGCTTTGCCTAGTTTTATTTGATTAAAACTATTATTCTTTTTCGATAATCTCTTCTTCTCTTATAAAAGTTGTGCTGTTTTCGCTAACATTAATTGAGTTGTTAACAATATATGCATCGGCATTCGTTTGGCCGTCTAGGTAATGTAGGTTGTCATCAACTAACATTTTTTTGCGATAAGCCTGCACCGAAAACAATACCGTTGCCACGAAAACAATACCGGCGCTAAGTGGGCCGGTTAATAAAGAAAGGCCTGTAACTATTGCAATTATAAGCGCTGACATTAAAATATGAATAACTTTACTTGCAAAATTACTCATAGGCAACACCCCTGCAATTTTACCGGTTTGCCCATTTATTGTAAAGCAATATTTCTTCTTTTTATATTGAATATTCAAAAACCATACAGGCACCAACACATTAATTTTTTCATAATTAGTATATGCCGCATTTGATTTTTTTAGTTTGATCTTTGCATAGCCCTTCATTATTTTTTTGCAAACAGCAGACACGGATTCTACAATGCGATTTTCTGCAATTTTAAAGCATTTATCGGCTGGAATATCACTATAATCGGCAAAAAAGCCCATAATATATTTATTGTCAAACGGGGTTAACCTATCACATTCAAACGGCTCTATAGATTCAATAAAGCGATTGTTTACATAACTGCTTGCATTTACGGGAATTTTGCTAAAGCTACCAAAGCCACGCATTACAACATCAAAAAAACTTGCAATTCTCTTTGCGGATACTACCTTAATTTCGTCTGTCGAACATTCATAGTGTAGTGTGTTATCAGCAGCTGCACTAAAAAACCACATAGGTACATATACA
>CAYJOX010000048.1:0-9799 GCA_964371915.1 uncultured Oscillospiraceae bacterium | reverse complement strand
AATTTTCGAAACATTTTGGTAAAATTTTGTTACGATATAACTTTTTACCATTTTTGAGGATAGTATGGACGTATTTTCGGTAGCAAAAGACTGTGCCGATGCATTTTGTAGGGCTAGTGGCATAGGCTGTACCGTAACCGATATTAAGGGCAGGCAGGTATCGGAATACGGTTACGGGATAGGTAGCTGTGAGCTGTGCACTGCAACGGGGATAAACAAGGGTGGCTGTGACGAGGCCCATGCCTATGGCATGACAGAGGCGGAGCGCTTTGGCGGCCGCTACATCTACTACTGCCCTATGGGGCTTGTATGCTTTGTTTCCCCTATCCAGCAGGAGATAGGCTCGGCCGCAAGAATTACAGCCGGCCCATTTTTTATGGTGGAGAGGGAGGATTATATAGGCTGTGAGCTGGATGACCTGCCTGCCGATATAGCAAGGCGGGCAGAAACGGTTGCAAAAAAGATACCGGTTGTGCCACCGGAGCGAATAGAATACCTTTCAAAGCTGCTGTTTATGTCGGCAGGGTATATGAGCAGCTGGGCATCGATGGATTTAATTAACGAGCGTATGCAATCCAGCCGGCTACAGGAGAAGATAGGCGGCTATATACATCAGCTTAAGGGCGATGTAGTAACCGCCTATCCCATAGATAAGGAAAAAGCCCTTTTAAAAGCCGTAGAAAAGGGAAATAAAGAGCAGGCACAGGAGCTATTAAACGAGCTACTGGGGCATATTATGTTTTCTACCGGTTATGATTACGAGCAGATAAAGGCGAGATGCTATGCACTTATGGTGCTGATAGGACGTGCGGCGATGGATGCCGGCGCCGACAGTGAGTATGCTCTATCTATAGGGGATGAAGGGTTGAAATCGATATCACGTTGCCAAAACGGCGAACAGCTCTGCCTTTGGCTTTCCAAAACGGCCAACACCCTTATTGATAGAATATTTAGGTATAGAGAGGCCCCACATGCATCTATAATAAAAAGGTGTACCGAATATATAGATAAAAACTATAGTGAGCGCATTACCCTAGATACCTTGGCGAGGGTGGTATACCTATCTCAGGCCTATATATCAAGAATTTTTCATAAAGAAACCGGCCTTAGCTTTAACGAGTATCTAAACAGCGTAAGGGTAGAGCATAGCAAGGCGATGCTTATAAAAAACACCATGAGGATTGCCGATATCTCCTCGGCGGTTGGGTTTGAGGACCAGAGCTATTTTACCAAGGTGTTTAAAAAACATACCGGTGTTACGCCGGGTAGCTACCGAGAGAGGCTAGCCAAAGGGATTTAAGAAACCTATAAATGTGGTTCGGATTTAGGGTGCTCCCGCTAGATGTCTTGCCGGCACAGTTTAACTTTTCCACAATTATGATATTATTATGTTTACAATAAAATTATATGGTGCTATAATAGTAAAACGAGTAAATTAGGATTAATTGTGATGATTAAAACACTTGCAAAGGAGATAAAACAATATAAATTTCCGTCTGCATTGACGGCATTATTTACTATCTGTGAATCTGGAATAGAGATATCAATACCGCTTGTCGCTGCCATGGTTATTGATGAAGGAATACAGAAGGGAAGCATGAACAATGTTTTTTTCTACGGTGCAATTATGCTAGCTATGGCGGCACTCAGCCTGACATTTGGGGTACTTGCAAGCAGAACGGCCGCAACATGCTCTACCGGTTTTGCAAGAAACCTACGTAAGGCAATGTTTAATAATATCCAGACATTTTCCTTTTCCAATATAGATAAATTTTCTACTGCAGGGCTTGTTACACGGCTTACAACCGATGTAACCAATATTCAAAATTCCTACCAGATGCTCCTAAGGCTTGCGCTTCGCTCCCCTATAAACCTTATCTGTGCACTTATAATGTCGTTTGCCATAAATGCCGAGATCGCACAGATATTTTTAGTGGTGCTTGTCTTTCTTGTGGTTGCATTCTCCTTAATGATAAAGTTTGCCCTTAAATACTTTATGGAGGTTTTCAAGGGGTACGATAACCTTAACCTAAGTGTGCAGGAAAATGTTTCGGGCATTAGGGTTGTTAAGGCCTTTGTTAGAGAGGATTATGAAAAAAAGAGGTTTTCTGAGGCGGCTAATCGCCTTTATAGCCTATTTATAAAGGCGGAAAAGATAGTTACACTTAATGCGCCTATACTTGTGTTTACCATGTATTCTACAATAATAGCACTGGCCTGGTTCGGGGCACAGTTTATATCGGCTGGGGAGATGACAACCGGCAATCTAAGCAGTATGCTTGTATATGCCATGACGATAATGATAAGCCTAATGATGCTTGCCATGGTTTTTGTTATGCTTTCTATGTCGGTTGCCGGTGGGCGCCGTATTGCAGAGGTTCTTGAAGAAAAAGCCGATATCACAAATGGCGAAAGCCCAATCTTTGATGTTAAGGATGGTAGCGTTGTATTTGAAGATGTAGAGTTTTCCTACAATACCGGAGCAGAAAAGGCAGCACTTATTGATATCAACCTAAACATTAAATCGGGCGAGACTATAGGTGTGGTAGGCAATACCGGTAGCGGCAAGACGAGCTTAATAAACCTAATAAGCCGGCTGTATGATACCACCAAAGGCCGTGTGTTAGTAGGCGGTGTGGATGTTAAGGATTATGACCTCGGAACACTGCGTGAAAATGTTTCGGTTGTTCTGCAAAAGAACGAGCTCTTTTCCGGAACGATACTGGAAAACCTACGCTGGGGTAACGAGAATGCCACCCGTGAAGAGTGTGAGGCCGCCTGTAAGGTTGCCCATGCCGATGATTTTATACGCCGTATGCCAAACGGGTACGATAGCGAGATAGAACGTGGCGGTACGAACGTTTCGGGAGGGCAGAAGCAGAGAATCTGTATAGCGAGAGCACTTATAAAAAATCCGAAAATTTTAATACTGGATGATTCTACCAGTGCCGTTGACACTGCAACCGATACAAAGATACGCAAATCTTTTAGGGAGGATATACCCGGTGTAACAAAATTTATAATCTCACAACGTATATCCAGTATACAGGATTCCGACAGGGTAATTGTAATAAACGATGGAATGGTAGATGGATTTGACACCCACGAAAACCTTCTTGCAGATAACGAGTTCTATCGCAACATCTATGAGAGCCAGACTCAGGGTGATGCCGACTTTGATGAGAAGGAGGGTGAATAATATGGCGGTGCAGAATAATACGGTTAAGCGCCCCGGCGGTGGAAACGGCGGCCCCGGTGCAAGGAGCTTTGGTGCGAGGCCTAAGCTGGAAACCCCTCCCACACAGTTGATAAAGATGATATTTTCGGTGGTGCTAAAGGGTTATACGCCACATATAGTAATAGTTGTTATAGCCATACTTGCCGCCAGTGTATCTACCATGCAGGGCAACCTGTTTATACAAGAACTTATAGATGGTTATATCACACCGCTTATCGGGGTAGAGAATGCCGATTTTGGCCCGCTTGGCAAGGCTCTTCTATCTCTAGCTGCAATATTTTCTATAGGTGTAGTTGCTACCTTTGTGCACAGTAGGATAATGATCTATGTTTCCCAAGGGTCACTAAGGCGGCTGCGCGAAAACACCTTTAATAAGATGCAGTCACTACCGATCAAATATTTTGATAACAATTCCCATGGCGATATAATGTCGGTATATACAAACGATATAGATACCCTTCGCCAGCTTATAGGTCAGGCGGTGCCGCAGCTATTTAACAGCGGTGTTACACTTATCGTTAGCATTATAAGTATGCTTTTGCTTAATGTGCCACTTACAATAATAATGTTTTTTATGATTGCTCTTATGATGTTTTGCTCTAAAACACTTATACAGCGTTCCGGCAGTTTTTTTAAGGAGCAACAGCAATCGCTTGGTGATGTTAATGGTTATATCGAGGAGATGATTCACGGGCAAAAGGTTGTTAAGGTGTTTAACTACGAACAGCGTGCAACCGATAAGTTTGATAAGCTAAACAATAAATTGCAGAAGGCATCGGAAAATGCAAATAAGTTTGCAAATCTTGTAATGCCGGTAAACGGCCAGCTAGGCAATCTTAGCTACGTTATAGTTGCTATAGTAGGTGCCCTGTTTGCAATTAACGATATTGCCGGTGTTACGATAGGCTCGCTTGTTGCCTTTTTAAGCCTAAGCAAGAGTATTACAATGCCGTTATCACAGCTTTCGGTACAGGCGAACTTTGTTGTAATGGGGCTTGCCGGTGCAGAACGTATATTTAAACTGCAAAACCAAGAGCCGGAAACGGACGAGGGCAGAGTAACGCTGGTTAATGTAATAGAAAACGAGGACGGCACCCTAGAAGAGTGTAGTAAAACTACCGGTATCTGGGCATGGAAACGTACCGATGGTGACAAAACTGATTATATACGCCAACACGGCCATATAGAGCTTGAAAATGTTACCTTTGGCTATAACGAGGAAAAAACAATATTAAGCGATATTAACCTTGAGGCACAAAGCGGCGAGAAGATTGCCTTCGTAGGATCTACCGGTGCGGGCAAAACTACGATAACAAACCTTATTAATCGCTTTTACGAAATTAACGAGGGGAAAATCCTTTACGATGGTATCGATATTAAGGATATCCACAAGGGGGATTTGCGCCGGTCGCTCGGAATGGTTTTGCAGGATACACATCTGTTTACCGGTACAGTGTTAGACAACATCCGTTACGGTAGGCTAGATGCCACCGACGAGGAATGCAAGGCGGCGGCAAGGCTTGCAAATGCCGATAAGTTTGTAAAACGTTTACCGCAGGGTTATGATACGGTACTATCGGCAGACGGAGGAAGCCTATCCGGTGGCCAGCGGCAGCTACTTGCCATTGCCCGTGCAGCGGTAGCCAACCCGCCGGCGCTTATACTGGATGAGGCAACATCCTCTATCGATACAATGACAGAAAAACTTGTGCAGGAGGGGATGGATAGCCTTATGCATGGCAGAACCACCTTTGTTATTGCACACCGCCTATCTACCGTTAAAAATAGTGATTGTATAATGGTTTTGGAAAATGGTAAGATTATAGAGTATGGCAATCACGATAGGCTTATAGAGTTACAGGGTAAGTATCATCAGCTATATACAGGATTGGTATAAAATCATGAAAGCTTTAATTATAATCGACTATGTAAACGACTTTGTTGCGGAAAGCGGTAGGCTTACCTGTGGTGAGCCGGGGCAGGCATTAGAGGGGTATATTCTAGGCCTTATAGGGCAGTTTTCCGATGAGGGGCAGTTTGTGGTAACGGCTACCGATAACCACGATATTGATGACATATATAATAAGGAAAAGGATATGTTCCCACCCCACTGTTTCGATGAGCAGGGCAGGGCGCTGTATGGCGAGGTTGTAAAGGCCGTGCAAAAGGTTAAGCCGGCACAGCTTTTAGAAATACAAAAGCATCGCTACTCTGCATTTGCGGCAACGCCGCTAAACCTAAAGCTACAGGAGCGGGGCGTTACTGAGCTACATCTTGTGGGGGTTTGTACCGATATCTGTGTACTGCATACGGCTATAGATGCCTACAATTTAGGCTATAAAATAGTTCTGCATACAAAGGGGGTTGCAAGCTTTAATGCTAAAGGGCATGATGCTGCAATAGATCATATAAAGAATGTGTTATGTGGTGAAATAGTTTAATCTTGCTCTTTACAAAACCATAACTTTATGCTATAATGACACAGTACGTTACCCGGCCGGAGGTTCCTCACATCCTTACGTGGGGCAAAACTTTGGCATGGGCGAATTAAACAGAAAAGGAAAAATCACATGCAAGACAAGAAGACATTAATCGAAGGCAGTCGTCTACACGATAGCGACACAGGTTCACCGGAGGTACAGGTAACACTGCTTACAAGCCGTATCAACCACCTGACAGAGCATCTTAAGATTCACTCTCATGATCATCATTCCCGCCGTGGCCTATTAAAGCTTGTTGGCCAACGTAGAAATTTACTTGGCTATCTACAGAAGAAGGATATCGGTCGTTACCGTAGCCTTATACGTACACTTGGCCTGCGTAAGTAAAGTTAAATCGGCTGTTTCGGGCAGCAACCGAGTAATCGGTAGTTGTCCGTATCAGCCTTTATTTTTTTAAGAGAGGGTTAGCAGTGAATTGAGCCGGCAAGTGTTGCCGATTGAATTTATTGCTAAATCCTCAAAACAAAGGATGGAGAAATATTAACAATGTTCGAGAATTTCAAAAAATTTGAAACAACCTTGGCAGGGCGCCCCTTTACCGTAGAAACAGGTAAGATGTGTGGCCTTTCTAACGGTAGCTGCCTCGTAAGCTATGGTGAGACAGTAGTGCTTTGTAACGTAACAATGAGCCAAAGCCCGAGAGATGGGATCGACTTTTTCCCACTATCGGTAGACTTTGAAGAAAAACTATATGCCGTAGGTAATATTCCCGGTAGCTTTATGCGCCGTGAAGGCCGCCCGTCCGAGAAGGCAATTCTAACCTCTCGTGTGGTAGACCGCCCTATTCGCCCGCTTTTCCCAAAGGATATGCGTAACGATGTATCGGTTGTTATGACAGTTATGTCGGCAGAGCAGGATTGCTCTCCCGAGGTAGCCGGAATGATAGGCGCATCTATTGCGCTTACAATATCCGATATTCCGTGGAAAGGCCCGATTGCAGGCCTGTTCATAGGACTTTGCGATAACGAGATAGTAATTAACCCGACCGAGGCACAGCGTGAGGTTAGTGACCTACAGCTTACCGTAGCTGCCACACGTGAAAAGGTAATAATGATAGAGGCCGGCGCTAACGAGGTGGATGAGGAGACAATGTTCACCGCAATTAAAAAGGCACATGCCGAGATAATAACTATTATAGATTTTATCGAGAGCATTCAGCGCGAGATAGGCAAGCCCAAAAAAGAATTTAAATCGATGGATGTAGATGCCGAGCTATACGAATCTATCAAGGAGTTTTGTATAGAGGACATTCGCGTGGCACTTGATACCGACGATAAGAATGTTAGAGACGAACGCCTAAAACCGGTAGTAGATAAGGTTCATGAGCATTTTGACCTTACACATCCCGACCATATAGGAATGATTGACGAGTGCCTATATAAGCTACAGAAATATGTTGTACGCCGCTGGCTACTAGACGATAACAAGCGTGTTGACGGCCGTGGTATCGACGAGATTCGCCCCCTTGCAGCCGAGGTAGGCCTTCTACCACGTGTACACGGTACAGGCATGTTTACCCGTGGCCAGACACAGGTTTTAACAACAGCAACACTTGGTAGCCTACGTGATGCACAACTACTGGACGGTATTGATAACGAGGAAACAAAACGCTACATGCACCACTACAACTTCCCACCCTACTCGGTTGGTGAGGCACGTGGTATCCGTAGCCCGGGTAGACGTGAAATTGGTCACGGTGCTCTTGCAGAGCGTGCACTGCTACCTATGATCCCACCGGAGGGTGAGTTCCCTTATGCTATTCGCCTTGTTAGTGAGGTTCTAAGCTCTAACGGTTCAACATCTCAGGGTGCTATCTGTGGTTCTACCCTTGCACTTATGGATGCCGGTGTACCGCTTAAGGCACCTGTTGCCGGTATATCCTGTGGCCTTATCACCGAGGGTGAGCGCTTTATGACAATGCTGGACATTCAGGGGCTTGAGGATTTCTTTGGTGACATGGACTTTAAGGTAGCGGGTACTAAAAAAGGTATCACAGCAATCCAGATGGACCTTAAGAACGACGGTTTAACCTATGAAATTATCGATCAGGCACTAGAAAAGTGTAAAACTGCAAGGTACTACATTCTCGATGAAATTATGCTAAAGGCTATAGAGGCACCTAGGGAGGAACTTTCTAAATATGCTCCTAAGATGCGCTCGCTACAGATAGACCCCGAGAAGATTCGTGATGTTATCGGTAAGGGTGGCAAGGTTATACAGGAAATTTGTGCCGATACCGGTGCAAAGATCGATATCGAGGACGATGGAAGAGTTTTCGTTTTAGCGATAGAGAAGGAAAGTATAGACCGCGCAGTGAATATAATTAAGATGATAACCGAGGATCCCGAGGTAGGCGCAATCTACAAGGGTCGCGTTACACGTCTTATGACATTTGGTGCATTTGTGGAAATTGCTCCGGGGAAAGAGGGCCTTTGCCATATCTCTAAGCTTGAAAAAAGCCGTGTAGAAAAGGTAGAGGATGTTGTAAGCGTTGGCGACGAGGTATTTGTAAAGGTTACCGAGATTGATAGCCAGGGTAGAATAAACCTTTCTCGCAAGGATGCTTTAGAGGCAATAAACAAGGACTAATATCTCCACAACAAGATAAGCGGAGCATAAAGGGTGTAACTCTGCCGAGTTGCACCTTTTTTAGATAAGGAGGAGAGATGCTAAAGGTATTAATTGCCGGAATTGCGGTAGGTATGGCAAACATTATACCCGGCGTAAGCGGGGGCACCATGATGGTTATCATGGGTGTTTTTAACAGGGTTATGGAGTCGATAAGTAGTATACTTAAACTTGATAAGGTTGTACTTAAAAAGAATATAATATTTATAGCTGTACTATTAGTTGGGGTGCTAATAGGCCTTGTGGCCTTTGCAAATATTCTAGAGATAACCTTTGCAAGCTATCCGGTGCAGACGATGTTCTGCTTTGTTGGAATGGTTTTGTTTTCGATACCATCCCTTGTTAAAAAGGAGATGAAGCAGGATAGGCCAGAGGTTATCCCCTTTGTTATCGGCTGTGCTATTATATTTTTAATGAGCTATTTTGCACCACAGGAACAGGATGTTGTTATAACGGAATTTCCAGAGCTTACTGTATTATATCTTGTAGGGCTTATCTTTGTCGGCATGGTTGCCGGTGGTGTTATGTTTATTCCCGGTGTAAGCGGCAGTATGTTACTACTTATAATAGGGCAGTACTACCTATTCAAATCACTGGTTGCAAATATTACTACCTTTAGATTAGATATACTTATTCCGGTAGGGTTTATGGGGGTAGGAATATTGGCAGGAATTGCAGTAAGCTCCAAGTTAACATCCTATTGCCTTGCAAAGTTTCATTCTAAAACAATGAACTTCATCTTAGGTTTAGTCGTGGCAAGCACTATTGTATTAATTCCGTTTAATGCAAGTTATGACATTATGACAATAGGAACATCGGCGATAACATTAATCGCCGGGGGTGCGATAGTTTTTGGTCTTGAAAAACTTGCGAAATAATAAATATAACTAGTTAATGGGCTGTTCAAATTTGTGAACGGCCCATTAATTTTATGAAATTAACTATATTGTATAAAGATATAGTTGGTTGGTAATATACCTCTGATACGATGAATAATATTAAAATAGCACTATATATAGTGTTGGCTATCGGTAAAAAACATAATTACTGTTACCAAACAGTAACCGCTGTGAAGATTTGGTAACAATCGTTGACTAAAGCACTTTATTAGGGTAAAATCAGTTTGTAATAAAGAAACAGCAAATACTAATTTGGGGGAATAACAAGTTGAACAACAAGCATGTGTATCACAAAGATTCACACAACGACAAGAATTATGGAGAGGTAACAACCATGAAAAGCTTAAGAAAAAGAGCCCTAGCGCTATTTTTAGCCGTAGCGGTAATGCTTTCTACCTGTTCGGTTGTTTTTGCAGATTCCGGCGTTACACCGCCGACAGACCCTGCAACACCGGCAGCACCGGCAACACCGCCTGCAGATCCTGCACCGGCACCAACACCGGATCCTGCACCGGCACCAACACCGGATCCTG
>CAYJOX010000047.1:0-9886 GCA_964371915.1 uncultured Oscillospiraceae bacterium | reverse complement strand
CCAAATTTGACATTTTAGGAGCATAGCAGGGTTTTTTGACGGTCTGAAGATACCCCCATCTATTTAGATGGAGGTATCTTTTGATGAATTAACATATTGTATGTTATGCCGGAACCATTACAAAAACTGTAAAAACTCCGCCATCGTGTTCTATCTCAACAGTCCCGTTTAGGCGATTAACCGACTGCAATACCGATTTTAAACCTATTCC
The DNA here is from genome assembly GCA_964371915.1 of uncultured Oscillospiraceae bacterium. Taxonomy (GTDB): domain Bacteria; phylum Bacillota; class Clostridia; order Oscillospirales; family Ruminococcaceae; genus CAYJBH01. The sequence continues at coordinate 9,675 of CAYJOX010000047.1, read as the reverse complement.
GTGGTTTTGCGTATCTTTTTTTGTTGTTAGGTAGTTTGCTCCATCCTTTATTATCTCGCCCTCATATGGGTTTTTTATCATTATAACAAGGTTGCCCTTACTATGTTTTAGCTGTAGATCTATATAGCTAAAGGAGCATCGCTCTGCCGCCGCTATGGCATTATCGAGCAGGTTTGAAAGAATCATCGTTAGCTGTGATGGCTGTAGATTAAGCCGCCTTGGCACTGCACTATCGTTTTTAAAGCGTATGTTTTTCTCCTTCATCTCCTGCGCCTTTGCATTTAATATACTATTTATTATTGCATTACCACAGGAAATAGACCCTCGCCCGCCGCTGTTTTCGGATATCAACGTTTCTATATAGCTTAAAGCCTCTGCCGTTTCATCTGTTGCTATAAGCCCACGCAGGGTAACAAGATGGTTTTTATAGTCATGCCTGCCTGCACGTGCCTCCTGCAACTCTCGCTCTAAGCTGCCAAGGTTTATATCGCTTGTTGTTAATAGCTCCAGCATTTCGCCGTTAAGTTTTTTGGAGTTTTTTACCCTTCCCCATAAAACTATCATTAGAATTAGCATTACAAAAGGTAAAAGTATCAGCAGGTAAAGTAATGCGGTATCTATACTAGTCATGCAAGCATCTCCTTTTCATAGCGGGCACAAAGCCGGCGAAATTCTTCCTTGTAGGCTCTACCAACCGTAAACTCGGCACCATCACTCATCGTTACACTATCCGCCGAAATGCGTGTAATATAATCATAGTTGATAATAAAGGCACGATGTATGCGAATAAAGCGGTGTTTTTTAACCTTTCCCCAAACATCCTCTATGGTGGAGTAAAATTTTGCGCAGTCGTCCTGTGTTGTAAGAACCATCCTCCTCCCCTCGGATACTATGTGCAGTATTTCTTCAAACGGTATCTTAAACTGTTCTCTTGCCACGGTATACTCAAAGCGTGCCTCCTGCACACCGCTGAGCTTTAGTGCAAGTTTTAAATCCTTAACAACATCCTGCGGTTTAATAGGCTTAAGCAGAAAATGTAGCGGCTGTACGTCAAATAGCTCCCGATAGTACATCTCTGCCCCCGATACAAACACTATCTTTGTATGATAATCCTCCATGTAATGCCGGATATTATCACCAAGCTCTATCCCTGTCATCTCCGGCATCTCGATATCAAGAAATAATAGCTCATAGCTGTTACCCTGCTTTAGGTTGGAAAAAAGCTCCTTCGCCGAATAAAAAACCTCGATATCAACCGTTATATCATTATCCTTTGTATAGCAAAGCAGTGCGTTTTCGATAACCGCACACATCTCTTTTTGATCGTCACAAACTGCAATTCTGAACATCCACCAACCCAACAACTGTATAAAACATACGATTATTATACTACATATTGTGCAATGAATGCAATTGTAACTTTAATTAAATTGTTTATGTTTTTATCTGCAATTTTTCGGTATAATAAATAGGTAGCGTGGCATAGATAAGGACCTATCCGCTTTTTTTGAATTTAATAATAAATTTTTACAAATATCTTTTAATTGCATTAATTTTCTGATATAATCATAATATCTGTAGTTTAGGAGGTAAGAACTTTGTCACCGATAGCAATTTATACATCACACGAGCTAATGTTTACCGAATTGGATGCAAAATCTGATTCCGAGGTAATTGAAACCCTAGCAGCTGCCGCCGTAAAGGCCGGGTATGCAGACAACAGCTTCTCCCCTGCCGTAGTTGCAAGGGAAAAAACAGCCCCAACCGCACTTGACATGAGCACACCTATTGCAATGCCACATGTTCATATTGGCTGCAAAAAGAATTTTATAGCTGTTGCCACACTAAAAAACGAGGTGCCGTTTGGAAACATGGCAGACCTAAAAAATAAACTTTCTGTGCGGATTGTTTTTTTAATCGGCATAGAGAATCTCTCTATCCAAAGCAGGGTGCTACGCCATGTATGTAATTCCTTTCAGATAAGTGCACGTTTAGCAGAGTTTATCAGTGCCAAGGACAGGGAAGAACTTCTTACTAAATTTAAAAGCAATCTTGACGAACACATTATTATAGAGTAGGAGCAGTATGCCAAGAACAGAGGTTTTACCCGGCGTTTTCATTAACGAAATACCGGCGGGTAAGTTTAAAAAGTGTAGAATATCGTTAAATTTTATTATGCCAAACAACCGCAAAACTGCCACGGCATACGCCCTTCTACCATATATTTTAGAAAGAGGTTATGAGGATTGCCCCGACATGAGTGCGCTTTCTATAAAGCTCTCCTCACTTTATGGTGCATCCCTCTCTGCCGAGAGTATGGTACAGGGTGCAAACAGGGTGGTAACTATCGGAGTTGGTGGAATAAAGGATAGCTATGCTAAACCTGACATCAACCTTTCGGGAGAGTATACCAAGCTTTTAATAGGTGTTGCATTTCGCCCCTGCCTTGAGCAGGGTTTATTTCCTACCGAGGTAATAAAGATAGAATCCGGTAAACTAATTGATTTACTAAGTAGTGAACAGAATAATAAGCGTAGCTACTGTGTACGACAGGCTCGTAGACGCTTTTTCAAGGATTCTCCAAATGGGGTAGAGTCAAACGGATATCTTGATGAGGTGGGTGGAATAACCCCACAGCTGCTAACAGAGCTTTATAACGAGATGGTTAAGACGGCACATATCGAGGTTACCGTGCAGGGCGCAAATGCTGATGCGGTGAAGGCCGAAATCACAGCATTTTTATCCGACAAAGATCGTAACTTCATACCGTTCACCCTGCCTTTTGCTGAGCAGACAACCACCTTTGAGGAACACAAAGAGGTTATGCAGACAAACCAGGGTAAAATATGTAAAATTTATAATGTAGGGGAAGTTTTATCACCACAGGATAGTGTAAGGCTTAGGCTTGCGGTGGCGGTATTCGGCTCACTACCCACATCTAGGCTTTTTACAAATGTACGTGAAAAGCAGAGCCTTTGTTATTACTGCGTGGCTGTATTCGGAACGGTTACCTATAGTGTTGTAGTGGATAGCGGTGTTGAGCATGATAAGGCAGAACACACCCTAACGGCTATCGATGAACAGCTAAAGGCTTTAACACTTGAAGAGGTAGGTGATTCCGAGCTTAATGATGCAAAGCGCCAGTTTATAAACCAGCTTAATGCAGCTGAAGATAGCCTTGCGGCTACCGAACTTATTGCTTTTTCCGGTGTGATAAAAAACGATTTCACTACAATCGAACAGACAAAACAGATAATTAAAGAGACATCGGCGGCAGATGTTCGCAGGCTACTTTCCTTGCTTAAACCTGCAGTCAGTTACACCCTTACCGATAAAGAATAGGAGTAAAGCAGTTGAACAATTTTTATAAGGATTTGGCACAAAAGGTTGTCCTCCCCTGTGGACTGACAATATATGTTGCTCCCATGCCTGAGTTTGCCGCCGTACATGCAATATACGGCACCGACTTTGGCTCGGTAGATCACCGTTTTACAGACGAGAAAGGGGAGATTACCCTTCCTTCCGGTATAGCTCATTTTTTAGAGCATAAGATGTTTGAAAACGAGGAGGGGGATGCTTTTTCCCTCTACGCAAAGACCGGTGCTTCGGCTAATGCCTATACAAGCTTTGATAAAACCTGTTACCTGTTTACCGCTACCGAAAATATAAAGGAATCATTAGATATTCTTTTATCTTTTGTTTCGAGACCCTTTTTCACCGATGCCACAGTTAACAAGGAGCAGGGTATTATTGCCCAGGAGATTAGGATGTACGACGACAACCCCGACTGGCGGTTGCTTTTCGGTGTGCTTTCATCTCTCTATGTAAACCATAGTATTCGCAACGATATTGCCGGTACGGTCGAGAGTATCTCCGAGATAACACCGGAGCTATTATACCGTTGTACCGATGCATTCTACACAAGCTCTAACATGGTGCTTTCGGTTGCCGGAAACATCACGTTACAGGAGGTTCTTGATGCCTGTGACAGAGCCGGATTAAGCGAAAAAAAAGTAGGGCCCTCGATAAAGCGAATTACATCCGAGGAGCCTATGAATGTTGCGAAAAAACGTAGCGAATTAAACCTCGCAATAGGCATACCACAGATAGGAATTGGGTATAAAGAAAAGCCTTTTATTCCCAGCAGTTCTGCCAAGGGTGAGCTTATCTGCTCAATAATAGGCGAGCTTATAAGTGGAAGTATGACACCACTCTATAGAAAGCTTTATGACGAAGGGCTTATAAGCAACGAGCTATCCTGCGAATATATCTCCGGGCGGGATTATCTATCCTTTATCTTTTCTGCCGAAACACGCTCACCCGAGGAGGTAGAGAAACATTTAAAGGCCGAGATTGAGCGCCTTAAAAAGCAGGGGCTACCACGAGAGCTATTTGAGGCCGCAAAAAAAGGGCTTTATGGTGATTATGTAGGCGAGTTTGACAGCCCGGAAGACGTTGCCACCATGATGAGTAGTGCGTTTTTCAAAAAACGTGAGCCGTTTGTGGAGCTTGAGGTTTGTGCTAGTATAACCTACGAGGAGGTTGATAAGGCGTTTAGCGCAATGTTTGAGGAGGAGCGCAGCACTACCTTAATTATAAAACCACTGGAGGAAAATAATGTATAACGTTGCTTTTCCGGCCTTGGGGCTGGAACTATCGATAAACCCTGTTGCATTTAGCATTGGTGGTTTTTCCATCTACTGGTATGGCATCTGTATAGCTCTTGGAATGTCCCTTGGGCTTGTATATTTTTTCTATGCATCCAAGAAGGTCGGTATCGACCCTGACAGAGGACTGGATGTTATTATTGTTTCGGGAATTGCCGCTATAATCGGTGCAAGGCTTTATTATGTAATCTTTTCACCTTATCCGATGGAAAGCTTTATGGATATTATAGACATTCGTGACGGTGGCGTTGCTATCTACGGATCTATAATTGCAGCGTTCCTTGTAGGAATACCGATGTGTAAATTCCGAAAAGTTCCGCTGCTGCCGATGTTTGATGTCGCGGCTATCGGTTTTTTAATCGGCCAGGCTGTGGGTCGCTGGGGCAACTTCTTTAATCAGGAGGCATTCGGTACAAATACCGATTCTATCTTCGGCATGGTTAGTGAAGGTACCGAGCGTTACCTAAACTCGATAATTAACAACGAGGCATTTGCATCGTTAGCCGCTAATATAGACCCAACTGCACCTGTACACCCGACATTCCTATATGAATCGATATGGTGCTTACTATGCTTTATCGGCCTTGCGTTTTACCTAAAACATCGCAAGTTTAACGGAGAGATTTTTCTCCTTTACCTACTGCTGTACAGTGCAGAGCGTGCTGTAGTGGAGGGGCTACGTACCGATAGCCTAATGCTGTTTAACGCAAGGATATCCCAGCTACTTGCAGTTGCACTTTGCATAGTTGCGGTTGTGGTGCTTATCGTGTTTTATACCTCCGAAAAGTTACGCACAAAAAAGGCTTTTGTGCTACTACCGGAGTTTAAACCTACTACCGAGAATCCAAGCAGTAAGGCTAAAGAGGAAAAGGCTACCGAGGAGATTAATGCACTGGCAGAGGAGCTAGAGCAGGTAGAGGACGATGCTTTAGAGGATATCTCAGCTGCAATAGATGATGATAAGGGCGACAAAGCTGACGATGAATAAACCGTTACAACTACGTGCAAGGATGGCAGCGGTAGCGGCAGGAATATGCGGCTACTGTAAAAGCAGTACCGGTGAGGAGTTTAGCTATAGTGTTACAGCCCCTAACAGCCTATGTGATATCGGCTGTGACCATGGTAAACTTGCGGTATGGCTTGCCGAGAATACAAAGATCACAACTATAGTGGCAGCAGATAAAAACCCTCTACCACTTAAAAAGGCTACCACACTTGCAGATAAGCGTGGTAGCAATATTATAACTAGAATATCGGACGGGTTATCAAACATTAACCCGAATGAAGCCGAGCTTATAACAATATCCGGCATGAGTGGCATAACTATGGTAGAGATATTTGAGGGCTGTGAGTGGCTTTTTAACTCTACAAGGCGGCTTGTTCTATTGCCGGCCTGTAAAGATGCCGTTATAGAGGACTGGCTAATGTCACACGGTATCCGCTATGAAAAACAGATTATAACACAGGGAAAGAAGAGTTACAGCCTACTACTGGGAGTTATAGAGAATGATAAAGGCAGATGAACTATTAACGGCTCTTAATGCTATAGCGCCCTTTGAGCTTAGCTGTGAGTGGGATAACTGTGGATTGCTGGTTAACTCCGGCAGCGATATCCGGCGGGTTCTGCTCTGCCTCGATGTAACAGAGCCGGTTATAAACGAGGCTATAGAGAAGGATATCCAGCTTATACTATCCCACCACCCTGTTATATTTAAACCTTTAAGCAGGATAGATTACAAAAGCCCTGTATATAAGCTATGTAAAAACGATATTTCCTGTATTGCAATGCATACAAACCTTGATGCGGCAAAGGGAGGGGTTAACGACCTACTCTGCGATATTTTAGGGTTAGAGGGATGCAGCATATTCGAGGAGGTAGGTAGGATAGGGCGTTTTGATAAACCCTATAGCATAACCGATATAGCATTAAAAATTCATGATAGGCTAAACTACTACCCAAGATACTATGATTGCGGTAGTGAAATATCCTGCGTTGCCGTTTTAGGTGGCGCCGGCTCGGTGGTAGCACAGGCCTATAATTCCGGCGCACAGTGCCTGATAACAGGTGAGCTACGCCACTCCGATTGGCTTCTTGCAAGGCAGCTGGGAATATCGGCAATCGAGGCCGGCCACTATGCCACAGAACACCCCATAGTGGAATCACTTTGTAGGCGGCTTAACCTAGAGCTTGCAGGCAGGGCAGAGTTTTTAGTTTCCTGCGCAGAACCCGAACCAACAATACTATTTAGGTGATAAATTGGCCTTAGATGCAGTAACCCTTTCGCTTCTTTCAAACGAGCTTGGTGAGCGATTATCAGGGGCAAGAATAGATAAGATAACCATGCCCTCCAAGGAGGAAATTTTGCTTTCGCTACGAACACGTAGTGAAAGCTTTAAGCTATTTGTCTGCCTGCGTAGCGGCGGTGCAAGAATAGGTTTAACCGAGGAGAGTTACGAAAATCCGGATGTCCCCCCCTCCTTTTGTATGCTACTGCGTAAACATCTATCGGGCGGTAGGATACTATCGGTCGAATCGGTACATGGTGAGCGAATTGTTAACCTATCGGTAGCCGCCACAAACGAGCTGGGCGATGGCCGAACAATTATAGTTGCCGCAGAGCTTATGGGGCGATATGCAAACCTTGTACTCTACGAAAAGGATGGCAAGATTATAGATGCCCTAAAGCGTATAGATTTTGAGGCGAGTGAGCAACGCCAGCTACTGCCCGGCCTGCTTTACACCCTGCCCCCAAAACAGGATAGAGAGTATTTTTTAGATATTGATGCGATGGCGCTTGCCAGGGCGGCAGTACAAAACGATGACCTACAGCGTGGTATAATGTCCACCACCGGAGGCATAGGGCCGGTAGTTGCAAGGGAGATTATCCACCGTAGCGGCGCCGCACTTATCGGCAATCGGGTTGAGTTAGAAGCTTTAAACGAGGCGATACTATCGGTTAAGACGGAGGCGGTAGCTAACTGCCCGCCTGTAATGGTAAAAAACCAAAAAGGTGAACCCTGCGAATTTTGTTTCTTTTCGCCCGGGCAGTTTCCGTCCGACTATATACTAACACCGTATAATAGCTACAGTGTGTTATTGAGTGATTACTACAGCCGTAAGGAACAGCAGATACGCCTTACACAAAAATCCGGCAACCTTTCAAGGCAGGTTAAACAGCTGTTAGAGCGTTCGGTGCGCAAGCTGGAGGCAAGGCGAGACGAGCTTGCCAAGAGTGAAAAAAGCGAACAAAGCCGGCTGTACGGTGAGCTTTTATCGGCTAATATTCATATCTTTAAAAAGGGCGACAGCTCGGTAGAGCTTTTAAACTACTATAATGGTGAACAGGTTAAGATAAAGCTAAACCCACTGCTCACACCCGCCGCCAACAGCCAAAGATATTACACCGACTATAAAAAGAAACAGACTGCGGTAAGAATGCTAACCGACCTGATTAAAGAGGGCATGCTTGAGATAGAATATCTTAAAACGGTACAGTACGAGACAACCGTGGCAAAGACGGAGCTTGAGCTTCTAGAGATAAGAAAGGAGCTTAAGGAGGCAGGATATCTAAAAAACTACAAGCAACGAAGCAAAAAGCAAAAGCCGGCTGATTTTTTACGTTTTACCTCCTGCGATGGTTTTTTAATTCTTGTAGGGCGCAACAATATGCAGAACGAAAAACTCTCGGTTAAGACGGCAAGGGGTAAGGATTACTGGTTTCATGTAAAAAATGCCCCCGGCTCCCACGTGGTTGTAATGAGTGAGGGAAAGGATATCCCAACCACTACCTTAAATGATGCGGCGGCACTGGCTGTGCACTTCTCAAGCCAAGCCGGCAGTAATAAGGTGCCGGTAGACCATACCATGGTAAAAAACCTAAAGAAAACCTCCGATCTTCCGCTTGGCATGGTTATCTACGAAGTTTATGAGACGGCATATGTAACCCCCGAGCCACAACAACTTGAAAGGTTATTAGGGGATAAAAAATAAAGTAGAGGGCGATTTGAAAGTTTTATCCATTTTATTAATATTTTCGATGTTAGTGGGCTGTGCATCAGAACCACCCCCTGTAAACTCCACTACCGATGCTGTATCCTCCGTCAGCCCTACAGCTGAACAGAGTAGCTCTATAGCCACGGAGCTACCACCGCAAGAACAGCCCCCCGCCCCTGCCCCGGATAGGACAAGCCTGCCGGAAATGCCGAGCGATTATATTCAGGCAATCTCCTACCACAATGCAATTACTTTAAAAACAGGGATAATATATGATTACCCCCTCAACTCTAACAGGCAGTTTACCTATTTCGATCTTACAACATACGAACATACAGCCATGCCTACAGGTGAGGGGCGGCTAAATGCTCCCGATGTAATCTGGGCGGCAATGCGCCCCGGCAATGAGGAGATTGTTACATTTAGCATAGCCGAGGATGATATCGGCAAACATGAGGAACGTTTAGAGCTATATGATGAAAACGGCGATTTTATTAGGGTTATCTTTTCTACCCTCTACCACGATGTAGAGGTTTTAGGGCTTAATAACGATAAAGTTTATATCTATAAAAACTTTATTGCCTACCCCTTTATTCATGAATACAGCGTGATAGATATAGCCACCGGCGAGGAACAGGTTTTGGTGGAGGAGGAGGTTCATCCCGATTTTCACTATCTTGACCCAAGGTATATGGAAAGAACCCACCATGCTAACGGTAACTATCTATACACTGCCGAGATAGCCGTAGACCCTGAGTATGACGGTTCTACCTCTATATCGGAAAAATCTATCTTTACTCTTAGTGCATTAGATGTTACAACAGGCACAGAGCAGGTTATTTTTAGTGAAGAATTTTTAACTGCCGAGCGCTTTGAGGTTTCATTTAGTGGCAGTTATATGTTTATTAATACTATTGATGGCGAGTATAGAGCCCTGAACCTCGATACAGGGGAGGTTTATGACTATACAGATATTATTGATAACGATATAGTACTTGATGACCCATACCTTTT
>CAYJOX010000046.1:8054-10054 GCA_964371915.1 uncultured Oscillospiraceae bacterium | reverse complement strand
CCTAGGCGGCGGCACTGCTCGGCATGTGGGTGGGGGTTGCCGTCATCATAAACCGGTAGGCCTATTACCACCATGCCTATCTCATATTCCTTTACGGCATAAACAATTTTTTCTGCCGTCTTTGCCATGCTTTTTTCACGCAGAACACCAAGTGGGGAGCACAAAAACTCTGTCCTGTCACATGCGGCAAGCCCTGTCTTGGTTTCGCCGTAATCTACCGATAATATCTTCACTAATCGCTACTCCTTTATTGGTCTCATTGTTGGGAATAACAGCACATCCCTAATACTTTGAGAGCCGGTTAACAACATTACAAAACGGTCGATTCCTATGCCTATACCGCCGGTGGGGGGCATTCCGTAGGATAGTGCCGTTAAAAAATCCTCATCAAGCGGTGCGGCCTCATCGTCTCCTGCGGCCTTTGCACGCTCCTGTGCCTCAAAGCGCTCACGCTGGTCTATCGGGTCGTTTAGCTCGCTAAAGGCGTTGGCATACTCTCTGCCACCTATAAACAGCTCGAAACGCTCGGTATACCTTGCATCCTGTGGGCACTTTTTAGAAAGCGGTGATATCTCCACCGGATGGTGTGTTAGGAATGTTGGCTGAACAAGCTTTTCCTCGGCATAACGCTCAAAGAACATGTTTAGTACATCACCCCAGCCGTGGTGTGGCATGGTTTCCATGTCGCGCTCCTTCGCAAGTGCAAGCGCCTGCTCGGTATCTAGGGTGTCGAAATCTATGCCGGAATATTGCTTTACCGCCTCTGTCATTGTTATACGTGCAAACGGTGCATCAAGATCGATATCGTTACCGTCCAGTGTAACCTTGCCGCTACCGAGCACGCGCTGTGCAACGCCGCGCATTACATTCTCACACAGGCGCATCATACCCTCATAATCGGTATACGCCTGGTATAATTCCAACAGGGTAAACTCTGGGTTATGTTTCGGAGAGATTCCCTCGTTACGAAAAACACGGCCTATCTCATAAACCTTATCAAAACCGCCTACTATCAGGCGCTTTAGGTGTAGCTCTATCGCAATACGTAGCGACATAGGGATGTTAAGCGCATTGTGGTGGGTAAGGAACGGCCTTGCGGCGGCACCTCCGGCCTCGGTTTGCAGTACCGGTGTTTCTACCTCGATAAACCCCTGTTCATCCAGAATATTACGTATCTCACGTATTATCTTACTGCGAAGTACAAAGGTAGCCTTAACATCGGGGTTTGCGATAAGATCTACATAACGCTGGCGGTAACGTAGCTCTGTATCCTTTAGCCCGTGCCATTTTTCCGGTAGCGGTAAGAGCGCCTTAGCAAGGAAGGTAGCAGAGTTTACGGCAACCGAGATTTCCCCCTTGCGGGTACGGAATACCTCGCCGGTAACGCCAACAATATCGCCTATATCACAGCGTAAAAATTCGCTATACTTCTCATCGCCCAGTACATCCTTCTTTATATACAGCTGTATTCTGCCGGATGAATCGGTAAGGTCGGCAAAGCTTGCCTTGCCCATATCACGTTTTGCGGTTAGGCGGCCGGCTATTGCCACCCTGCGTAGCTCCTGCTCCTCATCGTTAAAGCTTGCCACTATCTCGGTGGCATAGGCATCTACCGGATATTTTGTCTGTTCAAACGGATTGTTGCCGGATTTAACGGCATCGGCAAGCTTATCTCGCCTTATCTGTAGTAGTTCGGAAAGCTCCTGAACATTATTAGTTTCGTTGTTGCTCAATCTCTTTATTCCTTCCTGTAATAAATAGTATGGCTCCGATAGTTAAAATAATCCTAAACGGCACACCATTTCAATTATTAATTATACAATATCTGCGGCAAAATACAAGTATTTTTTTGTTAAATATATCATTGTAGCCACCATATTATGCATATTTAGTTATTTATACAGTATTGCCATAATATACAGCTGAATTTGCTACTAAACTGCTAATTTCAAATCATACAGCTGTGAAATATCCTCTAAATAACCAACTATGGGTAGATT
>CAYJOX010000046.1:4951-7954 GCA_964371915.1 uncultured Oscillospiraceae bacterium | reverse complement strand
CGAAAAATATTGATAAATCTATAATAAGATAGCCTTTTTGCGTTTAATCCCCCCCTGTTATCGGTGGCTGAAAAATAAAATCGGAAGTTGTAGGAGCTGTTATGAAAAAGAGGAGTTTGAAAAATAAAATAATATCGTGTGTGCTGGCGCTTTGTATGGCGGTGGGAATAATGCCTATGTGGGGCACTACGGCACATGCGGCAGACACCGACAAAGCCATGATGATGGGCATGAGCGGTATACAGAGCTGGGATCAGGCCGCAAACGACCTTGCAAATACCGACAAGGTGGTGATGGGGAATTATAATAGTACCGACCTTGCGTACTGGGTGGTGCTTGACGATTCATATGTGGGCTCCGGATCCAACTATATTTCAAGCGGTGCCGGCAAGTTTATGTTCTCGACAAGGGCTTTTGGTACAAGTGCGTTTCAGTCGAGTAAAAGCGGTACCTACCCCAACAGCAACCTACACAGCGCAATGAACAATTTTTATGGCAGTGATGACACTACGGGTACAGGCAACTTTGGATTAACCGCCACCGAGAAAACGGCCATATTCCAAACGACCCTTGCGGGAAGCAGTATGCACACAGGTTTAACCGACCTTACAGGTCAGCGGTTTTTCCCTCTTGAGGTTCGATCTCCGGACATCAGTGAGTATAATTACTTAGGCAGTTTAACTAAATTAGCAACAGGCGACCCTGCTCAAAGCTGGTGGAGTCGCACTAATCATGAAAATGATACTCAGGCTTTTGTTGTTGCCAATAACAGCTCAAGAGCGGTTGAAGTAGATATTTCCCGTAGTCATGGCATTCGCCCCGCCTTTAATCTCGACGCAAGCAAGGTTCTCTTCACCTCCGCCGCAGTAGACGGCAAAACTCCCTACAACGACGTAGATGACACCTTGGTCAAAATTTCGGATACTGCACCCACCGTATGGAAGATGACACTTTTAGACACCGGTAGAAATTCTTTTGTGTTAGATTCCGGTGATGCTATCATAAACGGAAACGATGTAGGTTTTTACTACAGCGGCGCAACCGAAGCTGCAAACGAATACATCTCGGTGATGATAGTGGACAGGGCAGGTGCCATCACCCACTATGCAAAAGTTTCATCCGCCCTATCGGGATCAAAAAACTTGACAAGTTTTACAATCCCGGGTGACATGGCGGGAAATATAAACCTAAAAATCTTTAACGAGCAGGCAAACGGCAACAACATAACCGACTATTCAAGCCCTTTGAGAGATATGACGGTGACTATACCGGCGGCTGTAACATACAACTTGACAAATATTAGAAGTAGCAATACCGCCGCAACATATACCGCAACAAGTGATTATTCCACCACCCTCTCACCTAGTAACTCAAATTATGCGTTGCCGCCGTCCATCACAGTCACGGTAGGCGGTGCACCGCTCACGCTTGACACCGACGGCACACTTATTAGCGGTGAATACTCCTATAACAGCACAAGTGGAGCTGTTGCGATACACAAGGACGGCGTTACCGGCGCTATAGTAATAACGGCAGGTGCCTTGACCGCAAACAACCTACAAAGCGTAACACAAGCCGACGTAACCTACGGCACAGCGGTAAGCCCAACGCTCGCATACAGCGGAGGTGCTACCGCAACAAACGGTGGTGCAGTTCAGATAATGTATGAGGGCAGAAACACAACCGCTTATGCCGAAAGTGTAACCGCCCCAACCTATGTAGGCGATTACACCGTAAGGGCAAAATCAGCGGCAACGGCTACCGTTGCGCAAGGCACACAAACAGACGATTTCAGCATTACAGCAATAGCCCAAACCCCTACAATTTCCACAACAGGCAGTGTGGTATTTGGTGAGAATATAGATTTAAGCACACTTGTAACAGGGCAGCAAGGGACTGTTAGTTTTGCATTATCAACTGGTGGCGGCAGTTTAAACGGTACAATCTACACCGCACCGAACACAGCAGGAACGGCAACCTTTGATATAACCATCGCCGCACATGATGTAAATAATGACGGTACACCTGAATACAGCGTATACAACGGCACATTAAATATAAATGTAGCGGAACTTGCAATAACAAACGGCACAGGTCAAACAGTAACACAAGGGCAGATCATAAGCTTTACATCAAACGGCGACTTTGGTGGCTATGTTGACACAGAGGTAATTCCAAGTGGTAAAGCACCGCAAGTGGTACACACCAAAGGAAATGACAATGCAAATGCAAGCGCAGTTGAGGGTAGTATAATCGTAACCCTAAGCGGCGCCTACACCGCCACCCTGCCTGCCGGAACACACACAGTTTCCATAAACAGCGCAGGCGGCAGTGCAAGTACAACCTTTACGGTGGTAGCAGCTGCGCCTACACCAACGCCCACACCCACACCAAGCAACACCGCAATCTCACCGCTTACCGGTGTAGATAGCCCACAAACAGGCGATAACTCAAACACACCGCTAGTTATAGCGTTAATGCTTATCTCGGCTTTGGGTTTAACGGCACTGCTACTGCTTAGAAAAAAATGGATGCCGGCAAGGAAAAAATAAAGCACCGCCGGCAGGCAGAGTAATGTGTAAAAAAACCTACTATTTAAGCACCTTTGCATGGTTTATCATAGCCTGCAAGGTGTTTTTATAGTTTGTTGCACTGCCGCTCAGCCTGCGCTAATAAAATATATACTTGACAAAATATATAAGTTAGGTTATAATGTGAAAGCAAACACCTTTACACTTGTCATTATCTGGAGGATTTTGTGGGTAAAAATCTTAACATGTCGGTTCTTTTAGACTTTTATGGCGACATGCTTACCGAAAAGCAAAGGGACGTAATGGAGCAGTATTATAATGACGATCTATCCCTTGCAGAGATTGCACAGGGGTTTGGTATTACCCGTCAGGGTGTAAGGGATTCTATAAAGCGTGGTGAGAACTACCTTTTAGAGCTTGAAAGCAAGGTAGGCTTTGCACAAAAATATACTCAGATACAAAAAAGCATGGG
>CAYJOX010000046.1:793-4851 GCA_964371915.1 uncultured Oscillospiraceae bacterium | reverse complement strand
AGCCTAACACCGGCACAGCAGGTTATAAAGATAGTAAGTGATGAGCTTACCTCGCTTATGGGAAGTGAAGTTTCCCGCGTGCATATAAACTCAAAACCACCTACCGTACTGATGCTATGTGGTTTGCAGGGTACCGGTAAAACTACACATGCAGCAAAGCTTGCAAAATATTTTGTTAAACAGGGGCACCGCCCCCTACTTGTTGCCTGTGATATCTATCGCCCTGCCGCTATCGATCAGCTAAAGGTTGTGGGCGAGGCCGCAGGTGCCGCCGTGTTCGAGATGGGTAAGACCGACCCGGTAGAGGTTGCAAAGGCGGGTTATCGCCACAGTAAGGATTACGGTAACGATATAGTTATACTGGATACAGCAGGTCGACTTCAGATAGACGGCGAGCTTATGGACGAGCTTACAAATATTAAAGCAGCCGTTAATGTGGACGAAACACTACTTGTTGTGGATGCCATGCTTGGCCAGCAATCGGTATCGGTTGCTAAGGAGTTTTTAGATAAGGTAGGACTTGATGGCGTAATACTTGCAAAGCTGGACGGTGATGCAAGGGGTGGTGCCGCACTATCGGTTAAGGCTACAACCGGCAAACCAATTAAGTTTGTAGGTACAGGTGAGAAGATCGATGCACTGGAGGCCTTTTACCCCGAGAGAATGTCAAGCCGAATACTTGGCATGGGCGATGTTATGTCGCTTATCGAGAAGGCACAGGAGCTGGAGATAGATCAAAAGGCGGCTGCCGAAAACCTTGCAAAGGGTAAGTTTGACCTTAACGATATGCTAGAGCAGCTACAAAGCCTTAAAAAGATGGGCGGTATTGGATCGATACTATCGATGATACCGGGCGCAAACAAGATAAACCCCGACGATGTTGACGAGGATCAGCTAAAATATGTCGAGGCGATAATAAAATCGATGACAAAAAAGGAGAGGGAGAAGCCCTCTATCATCGACCCTAAGCGCAAACGTAGGATAGCGGCCGGAAGCGGAACCGATGTACCGCAGGTAAACAGGCTGTTAAAACAGTTTGCCGAGATGGAAAAGATGATGAAACGTTTTACCAAGAACCCCAAGGCCATGAAAAACATGGCGAGGCAGATGGGGATGTTTAATTAGTTGTTGATATTGCTAACTTGCAAATCAGATATATACGTTTATTTTGAAAGGAATTAAATCAATGGCAGTAAAAATTCGTCTGCGCCGTATGGGCGCCAAAAAAGCACCGTTCTACCGTGTAGTTGTAGCGGATTCCCGTTTCCCACGTGATGGCCGCTTTATCGAGGAGATAGGCTTTTATGATCCCACAAAGGAGCCGGCAGAGGTAAAGATTGATGCCGATAAGGTTCGTAGCTGGTTATCTAACGGCGCACAGCCAACCGATACAGTACGTGCCCTGCTAAAGCGCCACAATATTTTAGATTAAGAGGTGATTCTTTGAAAGAACTACTGATAATAATCGCCCAGGGCCTTGTTGAAAACAAAGCCGCCGTAACGGTTACCGAGCGGCGAGGTGAGGACGGAACGGTTGTGTTCGGCCTATCTGTCGCACCGGAAGATATGGGCCGTGTAATCGGCAAACAGGGTAGGATCGCAAAGGCGATACGCACAGTTATGCGTGCCTCTGCGGTGCGTAGTGGCGAAAAGGTGATGGTAGAAATTGACTAATCGTATCTATCTTGGTGATATTACATCGCCGCACGGAATATCGGGCGAGGTTAGGCTGCATGTAATTGCAGACTCGCCGGATTTCGCACGGCAGTTTAAACACCTTTATTCTGAGGATAGACAGTTTACAGTGGCCGGCTGTCGCATACATAAAAATGTCGCGATACTCGCCCTTGAAGGAGTGGACAGCCGTGAGGCCGCCGAGCGGCTTGTGGGTAGTCCTCTTTTTTTTGAGCGCAGTGATGCAAAGCTAAAAAAAGGCCAATATTTTATCGCCGATATCATAGGCTTCGAGATTGTGGATGCTGATAGTGGAAGGGTTTACGGAACACTAACAAAGGTGGATAACCACGGCTCGGCCGATATATATACTATAAAAGATGGTGATAAAAGCTATCTCTTTCCGGCGGCGCCACCCTTTATTGAGCGTAGGGATTTTGATGAAAAAAGGATATATATCCGCCCGATACCCGGAATGTTCGATGAGGCCGAGGAGATAAGATGATACGCATAGATATTGCCAGCATCTTCCCCGATATCTGCCGTGATTTTTTGGCCGAGAGCATTACAGGGCGTGCGGTAACCGCCGGCAGGGCAGAGCTACACTGCCATAATATCAGAGATTACAGCGATAATATACACCGTAAGACGGACGATGAGCCGTTTGGCGGTGGCCATGGCATGATAATGACCCCCGAGCCGATAGCACGTTGCTGTGAAGCGGTTACGCAGCAGGCAGGAAGGCCGCATATAATATTTATGACAGCGCAGGGGGCACGCTATAACCAACAGGTTGCAAACCGGCTTGCAGGGCTACCGCATATCATGTTAGTCTGTGGAAGATATGAGGGGATCGACCGAAGGGTTATTGATGCCTTTGCCGATGAGGAGATATCGATAGGGGATTTTGTGCTAACCGGTGGCGAGGCGGCGGCAATCTGCATTGCCGATAGCATTATCAGGTTGCAGGAGGGGGTGCTCTCCGAGAGTGGTGGCTATATAAACGAAAGCCATTACGAGGAGGGGTATCTCGAACACCCACAGTATACCCGCCCGGCGGTATGGCGTGGTATCGAGGTGCCGGAGGTTCTGCGAGGCGGCAACCACAGCCTTATAGAGCGTTGGAAGGCCGATAATAGCGGTAGGGTGTAAATAAAACAAAAGGTTTATATAGATGAAGATAGTAAAGGCGATAGCTATAATAATTGGGTTTTCGGCGGCGGCGGCCTTTTTTGCGGCGGTGCTTGCACTACTGAATAGTGGTTATATAGAGAGCCAGATTTCAATCTATGCATTAGAGGGAGTGGAGCGTACCCTAGAGTATATCGACGAGGGGGCACTATCCTTTCTTGATGGGCTAATTTAATGAAAAAATTTATAAAAAGCAGAAGATTTGCGGTGCTGATAGCGGTGACGGTAATTCTGCTGGTGTTGATGGGATACGCCGGCAGTATTGAACATCCTGCCTCGGCACCGCAACGTGTTATTGTCGCCACGATGACACCGGCACTGCGCCTTGCCGAGGCGGCAGGGGGCAACCTGCTTTTGTATATCGATAATGTGTTTAGTGCGGATAGCCTTGCAAAGGAGAATACCGAGCTTAGGGTGGAGGTTGCGGCCCTGCAACAGCAGATAGCCGATTATGAAAAGGTAGTTGCAGAGCAAAACCTTGAAGACGACCTTGCCGCACTACAGCTACAAAACCCACAGAACGAGTATGTTCCCGCTACCGTGGTGGGGAGAGATCCGCTTAGCGGTTTCGAAACCTTTACCATAAACGCCGGAAGCGAGGAGGATATAGCGGTTGGTGATGCCGTGGTATCGGCCTTCGGACTTTGCGGCATAGTGGCCGAGACGGGGGAGGGCTTTAGCGTTGTACGCACAATACTTAGCCCATCGCTTAACATATCTGCCGTGCTTAGCAGCTGCCGAGAGACCGGCATTGTTACCGGCGCACAATCTAGGGTGGAGCAGTATACCACCATGACCCTGCTATCTAAGGATACAAACCTATCTCTCGGTGAACTTGTGGTTACATCGGGCGAGGGGGAGCTTATGCAGGGGCTTATAATCGGTACGGTAGAATCGGTAGAGCTATCGGCGGGAGGCAAAACCATGACGGCGGTGGTTAACACGGCCGAGGATGTAAGTAGGGTCTCCTCTGTCTTTGTTATAACAGAGGGTTTATGATGGCTAAATTCAACGCAGTAAATCCTATAATATCGTTGCTTCTTGCATCGATTGCGGTGCCGTTTTGCCTGCTGTTACAGCAGATACCCGGCCTGTTTGCACTGGGTGGGATAAAGCCGATGCTTATTATACCGGCGGTAATCGCCCACACCGCAATTGCACGCCATCCGGCAATATCGGCGGCACTCGGGCTT
>CAYJOX010000046.1:0-732 GCA_964371915.1 uncultured Oscillospiraceae bacterium | reverse complement strand
CCAATCGGTAGGGTATTTTGGGATATACCTTTTAATCGTAAGTGCCGTAATATCCTACCATCATCAGGATCACCCTGTAACGGTGGGTGGGTTTATGATGCAGACAACAGCGGCGGCGGCAATACTGTGCTGTGCCGATCTTTTTATATTCGGCTATATGCTTGGGTATGGCGGTGTCTGGGCAACATTTTCGGGGCACACGCTGCCAACTATACTCTATACAGGGTTGTTTTCGCCGGCGGTGTTTGGCCTGGTTAAGCTAGCGTATTCGGTTAAGGTAAAAAAGAGGAAATCGATAGATGAAGGCTAGGATCGGAATAATAACGCTTACCGCTATTACCCTTTGTGCCTTTGCGGTTTTTGCACTTAGGGCTGTTCAGCTTACCATGATAAAGGGCGATCAGCTCTATGCCGTGGCGCAGGATGCAGTTATGTTTCGCTATGTGGTGGACTCGGAGCGTGGGCAGATACTCGATCGTAACGGCGTGCCCCTTGTTCAAAACGAGCTTAGCTTTAATATCTTGTTAGAGCGTGCGTTTTTACCGCCGGAAAATTTAAACGATGTTATATATGAGCTTTTATTAATCTGTGAGGAGGAGTTCTTCACCCCACCCGTGGCGGATATAACACAGGATGAGTACGAGCTGTTATCAGGGCAGTATGAGATAGACAGCTACCCCGAACAGTACCGAAAAACAATTGTAGGCATACGCAAAAGAATGGAGGAGATGG
>CAYJOX010000045.1:0-10055 GCA_964371915.1 uncultured Oscillospiraceae bacterium | reverse complement strand
TTCATCTACAAGTATACGAGCTACCCCGAACTGCTCGGTATCGGCTATGTTTAGTGATAGCATATCTACCTGCTCTTTGGATAAAAGCTCGGTAAGTGTAAAAAGTGATCCAATATTATTTTCTAAGAAAACTGAAAGTTGTTTAATTATCATAATGCTTACTCCTATTAACCATTACGTTTATCTATTACCCTTTTATTTTTGCCTTCAAAGCGTTCGATTGTCTTGTGCTCAACCAGCCTTACCTTTACCGATATACCGATAATACTCTCTACCGATTGGCGTATATTCTGGGTTATCTTCTCAAGCTCTTTAATCTCGTCAAACTGAGAGTTTGTTTCAACCTCTACCATTAACTCGAGTGTATCAAGGTTATTTACACGATCGACCACAAGCATGTAATGGCTGGAAACTCCCGAAACCTTTAAAAGTGCCTCCTCAACCTGAGATGGAAATACGTTTACACCTCTGATAATCAGCATATCGTCGGAACGCCCTGTAGGTTTATCCATCCTTACATGTGTTCGTCCACAGCTACAAACATCCTTGTTAAGCTTGGAAATAATGTCCTTTGTCCTGTAACGTAGTAGCGGAAGGGCTTCTTTTGTCAACGTCGTAAACACAAGCTCTCCCCTTCCCTCGGTGGGTTTTAGGGTATCAACATCCAACACTTCTGGCAAGAAATGATCCTCAAATATATGCAGGCCATTTTGTGCGGTACACTCACACGCAACACCGGGGCCCATTACCTCTGATAAACCATATATATCGTAGGCCTTTATTCTAAGGTTTTTCTGTATACTCTGTCGCATCTCCTCTGTCCATGGCTCTGCGCCTAGAATGCCTACACGCAGCTTACTCTGGTCGATAAGCCCCTGCTCTTGAAGGGCCTCTGAAAGGAACATAGCATAGGATGGCGTACAGGCGATTGCGGTAGGTAAAAAATCGGTTATTGATAGCATCTGCTTTGCGGTATTACCGCCAGAAAGTGGTATTACCGTTGCACCTAGCGCCTCTGCACCGTAGTGCAATCCAAGCCCACCGGTGAACAGACCATAGCCATATGCAACCTGTAACGTATCGGAGTTGCTAAGTCCTACACCACTAAGGCAACGTGCAATAAGTGCCGCCCAGTTATCTATATCGCCTTGAGAATACCCCACTACGGTAGGTTTTCCGGTAGTACCGGAGGATGCATGTATCCTTACAACCTCGCTGTTAGGTATAGCAAAAAGGCCGTATGGGTAGTTATCCCTAAGGTCATCCTTCGTGGTAAAGGGGAGCTTTACAATATCATCGGCGTTACAAATATCACCCGGTTCTATCCCCATCTCGTTCATCTTGTTTTTATAAAAAGGGACATTACTATAAACACGAGCCACAAGCTCTACAAGCCTTTTACTTTGAATTTCATAAAGCTCATCTCTAGATTTAAAGTCTACCGAAAAATCAATTGATTTCATCTGCACATCCTTTCAAAAATACTTTTATTTCATACACTCTTCATATAGGGCTTTAAACTTGGCTACCGAACGCTTTATATCCTCTAACGGCATACAGAGCGATAACCTAAAGTAGCCAGGGCAACCAAAGCCGCTACCCGGAACAAATATTAAACCGTGCTCTATAGCCTTGGCGGCAAACTCTGTATCGTTTGGCATTAATGATTTAGGAAATAGATAGAATGTGGCCTTAGGCTCGGCACAGCTATAACCAATATCCGTAAGGGCATCATAAAGGAACTTACTGCGCTCCTTGTAGGTTTCAAGGTTGTTAGATGTACCAATAAAATCACCGGCTAGCTTTTGAAAGATAGAGGGAGAGTTAACAAATCCAAGTGTACGGTTTGCAAAGGCAAGCGCCGCCGAAAAGATCTCTTTTTGAGGCATATTGGGCGACATTGCAAGGTAACCAACACGCTCACCTGCAAGGCTAAGTGATTTAGAGAAGCTATCGGCAAGGAAGCACCTTTTAAAGTGTTTAAATACCGATGGCAGCGGTGTATCATCAAAAACAAGCGTAGCATATGGCTCATCCGATATTATGCAGATATCTTTATCGTCAATCAGGTTCGCAAGGGATGCGTACTCTGCATCGGTGTATATCTTACCGCTTGGATTGTTAGGGCAGTTAAGTATAATGGCTCTCGTTTTATCGGTAATTGCGGCAGAGATTTTTGCAACATCTATAGAGAAGTTATCCCCACATTCTACCGGAACCATGGTGCCGCCCATGTTTTCTATATAAAAACGATATTCCATAAAATATGGAGCAATTACAATAACCTCGTCGCCCGACGATATTATTGTTTTTAGGGCAACATTTATTGCACCAGAGGCTCCTACCGTCATTACAATCTCTTCGGTCGTAAAGTCAAGTCCATGTTTATCCTTTAGGTAGTTTGCAACCTTCTGGCGTGTGTCTGCAAAACCGCTATTTGGCATATAGCCATGAATACCCTGTGTATCTGCAAGGGTACGCAACTTTTCTATAAGCTCCTGTGGTGGTGGTAGGTCTGGATTACCGAGGGAGTAATCAAAAACATTTTCGGCACCAAGCTGTGCCTTCATCTTTGCACCTTCCTCAAACATCTTGCGAACCCACGAACCGCTTTGCATCGCAGCAGTCATTTTTTCTGTTACCATAGCTCTCCTTTTATCACTTATCTTGTTATTTTTTGTACTGTAAACATATACCGTTGGCTTTCTGTAGTAAGTTTTTCAAAGCTTTCTCCATCTATACAGGAAACCACCCTAAATCCGCTCCGTTCGCACAGCTGTGTTATCTCCTCCTGGCTAAAGTAGTATTCTCTCAATACATCTACATTGCTAGCATCTCCGGTAAAAAGGTTTACAGCAGAATCGGTATATCCTTGCTGTAGGGTGTGGCTTACAAAGCAACTTACCTTTTCATCAAAATCATACTTAAACGCATTGTTGGCAAGAATATTGGTGTGTTTAAATGGTGTGTTCATATCGAAGATAAAAAGACCCTGTCTATTTAAAAATGTATGTACCCTTTTAAACACCTTCTCAAGCTCACCAATTGCGCCTATATGGTTTAGGGCATCAAAGGTGCACACCATGCATTCCACCGTACCAAAAAGATCAAGCTCTCGTGCATCCTGGTTAAGAAGTAATACCCCTTTTATATCATTTGCATATAACTTGCTTGAGAGTATACTCAACATATCAGGCGAATAATCAACCGCTATCATATCATAGCCTGCCTTAGCAAGACGAACTGTAAGTTCTCCTGTCCCACAACACAGATCAACAACCGTACACCCGTGCATTCTAAAAAACGAAAGCCTACGTCGTATAAATTCCGAAAGAGCATCATAGTCCGCATCGGAATTGAGTTTATCATAATACGGAGCTAAGGACTTGTATACCATTAAACGTCTTCCCTAACTATATCTTCAAGTGTCTGTCTACGAATAATAACACGTGTTTTGCCGTCTTCTATCATCAAAACTGCCGGTTTTTGCAACCTGTTGTAGTTGCTTGCCATCGAGTAGTTATATGCACCGGTACAAAGAACTGCAAGGATATCTCCTACACTTGGTTTTGCTATTAATACGTCTTTTCCAAGAAGATCTCCACTTTCACAGCAGCGCCCTGCTATAGTACAAAGATAATCTTCTGCAGCATCTGCACGGTTAGCTATTTTAAAATCATACAGGCTCTCATAAAGTGCAAAACGTGGGTTGTCCGCCATTCCTCCATCTATAGAAACATAGTTACGCACATTCTCAATCTCTTTAATTCCACCCACCGAATAAAGGGTCATACAGGTGTCACCGACAATAGACCGCCCCGGCTCTATAATAAGTTTAGGTAGCGGGAAATCGTTGGTGCCGCAAAACTCCTTAATGCAGTCTGCAAGCAATTTTATGTATTCTTCTTGCGGCTTTGGGCTGTCCTCACCGGTATATCTGATTCCAAAACCTCCACCAAGATTAAGTTCTTTAATGGCATAGCCGGTTTTCTTCTTCATCTCGTTTGCAAATTCAAGCATCCTAACTGCTGCAAGGCGGAAGGGCTCGGTCTCAAAAATTTGTGATCCGATATGGCAATGTGTGCCCAGTAGGTTTAGATAAGGTGCATCTATGACAAACTCAAACCCCTTTGCGGCCTCACCGCTTGAAAGAGCTAGCCCAAATTTAGAATCAAGGCGGCCGGTCTGAATATAATCATGGGTATGAGCATCCACCTCCGGCTTTATGCGAAGCATCACGTTAACTGTCTTTTTTGCCGCGGCAGACATATCGGCAAGCAGCTGTAGCTCGTTCATATTATCTGCAACAAAACAACCTATGTTCTGTTGCATTGCATAGCTAATATCATCGACCGTTTTATTATTTCCATGGAAATACATCTTAGCCGGGTCGAACCCAGCGGATATAGCCGTGTACATCTCCCCTATCGAAACAACATCGGACTGCAAGCCAAGCGGCTTAATTATTCTGTATATCTCTTTACAACAAAATGCCTTTCCTGCATACTGTATTACACCGTTAGGATAATGTTTTTCAAACGCCTTTACGAATGCATCAATATTATCTAACAACTTCTTCTTGCTAAACAGAAATAGCGGGGTGCCATATTCCTTTGCGGCAGCAGTAACATCTACCCCATCAAAATATAGCCTTGCATCCTTTACCTCTAGATAATTTTCAATCATATTCCTCTATAAACTCCATAATATAATCTCTTAACAGGCCATAACCATGCGAACTTTTTGCATCTGTGAAAACAGTCTTACAGGAAAAATTTGCAAGATCATAGCTTATCTGCCGCTCGGCTTTGCTAAGCTCGGTCTTATTTAACTTTCCTATTTTAGTAATAACCGCAATATAATTTTCGCCATTATTCTCTAGAAATTCAAGCATCGTGAGGTCGTCAGCGGTTATCCCTCTTCTTGAATCAATAAGCTGTAGATAAAGCCTTTTCCTACCTTTAAGCTGTGCATATCCCTCACAAAGTTTTGAAAAGCGTTCCTGCTCCTCGGCACTTCTTTTTGCATACCCATACCCCGGTAGATCGACAATATATGCTTTTTGTAGTGAAAAGAAGTTAATGGTTATTGTTTTGCCCGGTGTCGAGCTTTCTCTTGCAAGTGCCTTTTGGAAACACATCCTATTTAACAGCGATGATTTCCCAACATTACTGCGGCCGCTTAAAACTATCTCCGGTAGTTCACATTCGGGTAGCTGCTCAATAAGCCCATAAGAGCGGCAGAATGTTGCCTTACTGAAGAAACCTTCTAAACTGCTCATTGTGATATTGTCGGACGCTTTGTTTCCTCCGCCGAAACAGGTATCTCGGATGTAGATTTTGCCACACGTTTTGCTTTGGGTTTAGACTTAACCAGCACTAAACCTAATACCTCCTCTAAGGTCTCTACCGGAAAAAATTCAACCTCTGCTTTAATAGCTTCATCAACTTCATATAAATCAGGCATGTTGCTTTTTGGTAAGATAACCTTACGCACTCCCTCTTTGTAGGCGGCCATTGTCTTTTCCTTTAAGCCCCCAATAGGCAATACTATTCCATGTAAAGTTATTTCTCCCGTCATAGCATAATCCGATGATACAGGATATCCGGAAAGTGCAGAAATTAAAGCGCTACCAAGGGTTACACCGGCCGACGGGCCATCCTTTGGTATTGCACCTTCCGGTGCATGGATATGAATATCAAGCTTTTGTACATTGCATTGTTCATAACCATATTTTTCCGCAACCGTCCTGGCATAGGTTATTGCAAGCCTCGCCGATTCCTTCATAACATCACCGAGAGACCCGGTCAATTCTAACTTTCCGGTACCGCCCTCTATTACCTGAACCTCTATCGGAAGTATTTCACCACCGCCCGATGTCCATGCAAGGCCGTTTGATATTCCTATCTCATTTTTGCTGTTAAAGAATCCCGGTTTCACCCTACGCGGGCCTAGAAGCTCTCCAACCTGCTTTGCATTTATGGTCATCGTCTTTTTTTCACCCGAAGCAATCTTTCTTGCCGTCTTTCGTAAGACCTCTGATATAGAGCGCTGTAGGCTACGCACACCGGCTTCACGAGTGTAATGATCAATCAGCTCATAATAAGCCGTATCATTAAACTTTACTCTGCCCTGTAGGCCGGTTTCTTTTAGCACCTTTTTAATAAGATGGTTTTTAGCAATATTATATTTTTCTATCCTTGTATAGCTTGATAGTTCAATTACATCCATCCTATCCAGTAAGGGGCGTGGTATACGATCAAGAGAGTTTGCCGTTGTGACAAACAAAACCTTTGAAAGATCGAACGGTATATCAAGATAGTGATCCCTAAAATCCTTATTCTGCTCAGGGTCTAGTGCCTCTAATAAAGCAGCCGCAGGGTCTCCCCTAAAATCGGAAGCAAGTTTATCGATCTCATCTAAAAGTATTAAAGGATTACTCGACTTTGAAATGGAAACTGCATTGATAATTTTACCGGGCATAGCCCCAATATATGTTCTGCGATGCCCACGAATTTCCGCTTCATCCCTAACACCGCCAAGGGACATCCTTGCATATTTACGATTCATCGCCCTTGCGATAGATTGTGCTACCGAGGTTTTACCCACACCCGGAGGGCCTACAAGGCAGACTATCTGCCCCTTCTGCTCCGGTGCAAGGCTACGCACTGCCAATATCTCTAAAATTCGCTCCTTTACACGCTTTAGACCATAGTGGTCGGCATCCAAGATGTTCTCGGCATGTTTTTGGTCGAGGTTATCCTCGGTTAGTGTATTAAAGGGTAACGATAGGCATGTGTCAAGATAGGTGCGAATAACTGCCGCCTCCTGAGAGGTAGAGGTCATTCTCATTAACCGCTCAGTTTCCTTTATAAGCTTCTCCTTAGCTTCACCCTCTAAACCTAAAGCTTCTATTTTTTCACGGTAGCGCTCCGATTCATCCCGAGTATTTTCATCCTCGTCAAGCTCGCTGGTGATGGCTCGCATCTGCTCTCTCAGGTAGTAATCACGTTGATTTTTTTCCATCTGATCACTAACCTTATCATTTATCTCCTGCTCGATAGAGATAATGTTGTTCTCTCTTTTAAATAGCGATATAAGCTTAGTTAGCCTTCCTACAAGGGTTCCCTCATTTAATAGCATCTGTTTATCAGAGTATTTAAACAAAATACTACTCGGCACATAATCAACAAGGAACATAGGATCTTCGCTTGTAAATATCGAGTAAACTACATCCTTTGGCAACCTTGGGTTAAGGCTTAGGTAGTCCTCAAAGGCATCTTTTAAGGTTCTTACAAGGGCCTCTACCTCTTCGGCTTGAGCCTCCCTATTCTTTTTTAAGGGAGTATATTTTATATTTGCTAGGAGGAATTTACCGGTTTGGTCAATAGAGGAAAGCTTTGCTCTAAACTTGCCTTCTACCAATATCTTAACGGCTGTCTCGTTTCCTCTTAGAAGCTGTTTAAGTTCACAAACTACACCGTATTGATATAGATCATCTATTCCGGGGTGTTCTACCTCTAAATCTTTTTGTGTGATCAAAAAAATAGGGCTATTGTTTTCCATAGCCCACTCTATAGCTGCTATGGACCTTTCACGCCCAACTTCAAAGTGCACAAGGTTACCAGGAAACACTACAAGGCCACGCAACGCAATTGCCGGTAGCTGAGTAATCTTAGCATTTTTATCTATCTTTATCTTTATTCGTTCTGACAATGCTCACCTCTATAAATATGGTTATAAAATGGTATATATTTAACATTATAGCAAAACCGCCAGTAAAATGCAATATAAAATTGGCTCTTATGGTATTACTCAGACAAAGCTACATATTCAATAATATTTTCATCCCAGCAACTACCGCTTAAGGTATATCGTTTAAGCTGTAATTATCTGAATCAGACAATCTGCAAGATACCGATCAGCTTTTCCGCCACTCAAAATGTTTAGGTGATGCACATTTTTAAATATAAGAGTAGCTGTTAACTGTTTTTTAGTAATAGTGTAGCATTAATATTACAATTTTGGACAAATATATGCAAAAATCTTCCTTTTTATATTATTATGTGATATACTTACTACATTTAGTAGTTTGTTTGGATATTTAGCTATGAATAATTTAAAAAGAACAATTTATTTAAAAATTGTAATAGTTATAACATTACTTTTGTTTACCACTACCACTGTTTACGCCAGCGACTCTGTTTCTTCTCAACAGGAAGCAGAGGAACCATCCGCAACAAGAGGGGTGTTTAATGCCCCTGATGAGATAAAATCCCTTTGGATAACAGCCGGTGTAGATTATGCCACAAGCGCCTCCGATACCGAGGAGACAATAAAAAACCAACTTATTGGCATTATATCCCAGGCCGAGGAGTATGGCTTTAATACTATATTTGTACCGCTCGAGTCTCCAAATGGTGTAATATATTCAAGCTCTAGTTTAAAAAGCGCCACCGGTTTTGATGCTTTTGATTACATATTAAACGCTGCAAAGGCAAATGATATATATGTTTATCCGGTTTTTTCTGCATCATATCAGATGGTGGACGAGAATTTTCTGCCGGCACAGGAGCTTACATCTGACATTCGTACCGATGCATCTGTCAACCTTGAGGATTTCATAAAAATATATGATGTTGAAATCATTTTTATAGATGGCTACGAAAATCCGGCTACAATGAACACTATGGCTTTATATAGAAGTGATGGCGGTGGCATGGGATACGATAACTGGATGAACGAGGGATCTACCTCTTTGGTAACATCTCTTGTAGATACGGTAAAAACTATTCGCCCCGAAACGGCCGTAGGAATTATGGTGGATCCGGTTTGGGCTAATGCTGAGACAGATATATCCGGCAGCAAAACTACTGCCGATTACGAAATGCTAACCGATGGCCATATAGACATTAATACTATTCTTACCGATGCACCGATAGATGCAGTTGCTGTGGATGTTCCGGGATCGATAACGGACGAATCTCTCCCATTTGAGGAGATTCTTACCTGGTGGGCTGAAAAAAGCTCTACCTTTGAAATACCGACAATTGCAATTATTAATAATCAAAACCTTGGAACCGATGCCGTGGGGTGGGAAGCGCCTGATCAGGTAATGCGTCAGGTCATATTAACACGTGAAATAGACAATGTAATTGGATCTGTCTTTTATTCCTATCCCGACCTACTGGAGAACCATGAGGAAAGTACTGATGTACTTATACGATACTATGATAATATGGTTCAGACCTCCGATATCCTTACCGACCTTGCGGTAAGCCGCCCGGAAAAACAAGATTACACAACATTTGAATCGGAGGCGAACTTTTATGGTGCATCCGATCCAAACTTTGCACTTTATCTAAATGGCGAGGAACTTGAACGCAACGAGAATGGTGTTTTTTCAGCAACATTCCCTTTACAGGCAGGCCTTAACACCTTTACTTTTACACATAAGGAAAAGGATGTAGTATACAATATTACTCGTGAGGTTCAGATATTTGGAGATGTTTCCCCAAGTGGGGCTGTTACCGTTGAGAGCGGGACAGTTTTAACCTTCTCTGCAGAGGCTTATCGTAATAGTACAGTAACTGCAGCGATTAATGGAACCACCATAACACTAACTCCGACGGATGTACAGACTGACGGCGAGACAAACGACACAAGCTATATCACCTATACCGGTAGCTACACCGTTCCTAATGGCGATGCGGCAGCATCCTCGCTAGGCAATATAGTGTTCACCGGAGTTTGGGAAGGAATTACACAGACAAGAGAAGGTGCCGCTGTTAAGATTGCATCAAATGTGCCGGTAGACAATGGGCACCTAGTAATGGTAACTGCCGACCAGGCCAGAACATATCCTACCTCCGTTTTAAACTCCGATCCTTGGGGTAGCGCATTCCCACTGCCTAAAGGCACGGTGGATTATGTGGTAAGTGACCTATTGACCTATCAGGACGGCGATGCAACATATAACTATTACATACTTAAATCGGGGCATCGCATCAATGCCGCCGATGTTACCTCTCAGGGGGTACAGCCGGGTCTTGTAA
>CAYJOX010000044.1:1884-10079 GCA_964371915.1 uncultured Oscillospiraceae bacterium | reverse complement strand
CTTGGTTGGCTTTCCCCTATTGAGTTCCTTGTCCAATATGTTTGACAAACCTACAGAGTTTTAAAAGTTGATTAGATTGTATCTAAAGCTCTTTGAAAAACTCTATTACCTCTTTGCTAGGGCCATAAACAAACGCTATGTTTAGCTTAAGCGGGGTAGGGTTTGCCTGCGCAACATCGATAATACATGGTTCTGCCTTGCTTGTGGCCCCTGCATTTATGGCTGTGTTATATGCATACTCTACATTTTCTGCCTTTATGGCAAGGTGAAAAAACCTTCCCTCATGCTCTTCGTCTGTTCCACCGGCAAAAACCTCAAGAATTGAACCATCTCCCATGTCCATCATTGCTATACGTTCATTATCTTCACCCCAAAAACACTTTAGAGCAAAGCCAAGAGCTTTATAAAATTCTATTGTCCTATCAAAATCCGTAACCCTTAATGCTATATGGTGGAATCCGGCACCCTTAATTATTGTGTTCATATTTTTCCCTCCTTTTTTAAATTATAATACCTAACCGGCGCTTTGTCTACCATTAATATTGCAAAAATCACAGATTTGTAGTAAAATAACTGCATAGGTAGTATAAATGGAGAATTATGCAGGACTTTATTATCGACTCAATGCGTTCCTCCGATAATGTGAATACCATTGCAGTTTATAGGATGGAGCCTATAAACATAAGCCCGATTGGAGTTTTACAAATTACCCATGGTATGACAGAGTATCTCGAAAGATATAAAGAGTTTGCGAACATGTTATGTAATGCCGGATATATCGTCGTCGGAAATGACCACCTAGGGCATGGAAGAACCTCCGATAACGGCGGTATGGATGGCTATTTCGGGAAAAAAGGGAGCCATAAATATATGCTGGGCGACCTTAAAAATGTTTTCGACAGATTTAAAAAGGAATATAACGGCCTGCCATACTATTTGTTTGGACATAGTATGGGTAGTTTTTTTGCAAGGGTGTTTTGTTTTACCTATAAAGAGTTGCCTGATGGCCTGATAATCAGCGGTACAGGGGGCCCTAACCAGATGAGTAAGGCTGCCATACATCTGGCAGATGCATTGTCTAAGGTTAAGGGGGATAAGGGGTATTCTCCGAGGTTGAACGACCTTGCCTTTAAGAGCTTTTGTAACAGGATAGAAAGCCCGCGTACACAGATGGATTGGCTTACACGAGATGCAGATATAGTGGATAGGTATGTGGCGGATAAAAAGTGCACCTTTAAGTTTACAGTATCTGCCCTTTCCGAACTTTTTATGATAAACTATCAATCGAACCTTTTAAAAAATGTTCGTAAAACTCCGGCTACACTTCCGATACTTTTTATAAGCGGAGAGGAAGACCCGGTAGGGCTTTATGGTGCCGGCGTAGCCGAGGCGTACGAGTTATACCGAAAGGCAGGGATAACCGACCTTAAGATAAGGCTGTACCCAAAGGCAAGGCACGAACTTACAAACGAGATAAACAAAGATGAGGTAATTGCACAGCTGATTGATTGGCTCGGTGCACATGTGAAAGATGATACTACAACTTAACGAAATTAAAAAAAGCTTTGGTGCGAACGAGATACTGCATGGTATAACTGCCGTAATCTCTGCCGGTGACCGCATAGCTATAATCGGTGGAAACGGGGCCGGAAAGACAACCCTGCTTAAAATAATCGCTGGGGAATACCAGCAGGATTCGGGGGAGATGTATTTGGCATCCGGCCTGCGCATTGGATACCTTTCTCAGCACAACGATTTTGAGGAGGGGAGCACCGTTCTATCCGAGATGAAATCCGCCTTTAAAGCCGCTAAGGATGCGCTATCAGAGATGCGTGAGATTGAGCGGCAGATGGTGGATGACCATGATAACCCTGAGCTTATAGCACGGCACGACAGGGCAGAACGCATAGTGCTTGCATGCGACTACTACAATGCCGATCTTAACATAAATAAGATGCTAAACGGGTTTGGCTTTGGAAAAGAGTATCATGAGCGTAAAACCGCCATACTCTCGGGCGGAGAGGTAACAAGGTTACGCCTTGCAAAATTACTCTTAAATGCCCCCGATGTTCTTTTACTGGACGAGCCGACAAACCACCTTGATTTTGCTACAATTGCATTCTTAGAGCAGGAACTATTACGCTTTAAAGGTGCGGTAATATCGGTGACGCATGATCGAGCCTTTATCGACAATGTATGTACGATAATCTGGGAGATAGAAAAAGGACGAATGGAGGCGTTTAAAGGGCGATTTGAAAACTATTTTGAAATTAAGAATGCTAATGCCGACCAACAACAAAAACAGCATGATGCTGATGTTAAACTTGCAAAAAAATTAGAGGAATACATCGCAAAGAATAAGGTGCGGGCATCTACCGCAAAGATGGCTAAGAGCCGTGAAAAACAACTTGCAAAGCTTACCATCACCGATCGACCGGATATAGCACGTAATCGGTTTAGCTTTAGCTTTAACGTCACGAGTGAACCCTATAAAGATATACTGACATGTAAAAACCTTACTATAACAGCCGGCTCAAAACAGCTTGTAGAAGATGCGAACTTTGAAATTTTAAAGGAAGAAAAATTTATAATAGCGGGGGAGAACGGCAGTGGAAAATCTACCCTGCTTAGGGTTCTTGCTCATGAGCACAAGGCTACCGGAACTATAAGGTTTGGCATGGGGTGTGAACTATCGATATTTCGTCAACACCAACAGCTACGTAGCGGCAGGGTTATAGATGCGATTAGGGCGTTGCGCCCCAAATTTACCGATCAGGAGGCCAGAGACCTACTTGCAAAGTTTTTGTTTAAAGGTGATGATGTGTTTGCCGATTGTTCAACCCTATCGGGCGGTGAATCGGCACGGTTAAGGCTTGCCGAGATGACCCTTGAAAAATCCAACTTTTTAATGTTGGATGAGCCTACAAACCACCTTGACCTTTTTACGAGAGAAAGCTTAACCGATGCACTTTGTGGCTATAAGGGTACCCTGTTAATTGTTTCTCATGATAGATACTTAATGTCGCGGCTTGCCTGCCCTATACTTTATATAAAGGATAAAAAGCTGCATCGCTTTGAAAACTATACTCAACTGTTAGAGTGGATGGGCACAAAAACACAAAGCGGTGAAGAGACAACTCTGCCTAGGGAAACGGTTAAAAATAAGGCAGAGGATCGCAAGAAAAGAGCCGCTGCAAGGCAACGGCTTAAAGAGGTGGAGATAGAGCTTGAGACGAGTGAAGCTTTAATAAAAGAGCTTACCGATAAACTTCAGGATCCACAGGTGTGCACCGACCACGAAAAACTCTCCGATATATCGCACCGGTTGGAGGAGGCTCACCAAAAGCATGATGCCGCCTTTTTAGAATGGGGCGAGCTTATAGATGAAGATGAAGAATAGCTTTTAAGTTTGTGGGGTAAATCCAGCAAGGGGGGATGAGGCGGCAACCTTTTTAAGCTGTTCGTCCGAAATATGGGTATATATTTCGGTTGTAGAGATATTCTCGTGCCCCAAAATCTCTTTAAGTGCCAGCATGTCGGCGCCACCATAGCGGTAAAGAAGCGTGGCGGCAGTGTGGCGTAGCTTATGTACAGAGTATCCCTGCCCGCCAAGTCCCGCCTGTTTAAAGCAACCCTCTATTATCTGTTGAACACGCCTGCCACTAAGGCGCTTTCTTGTCTTTGGGCCGATGAACAGTGCATTTTCATCGATTATATGCTCTATCTTATTCCGGTCCTCTAGGTAGTTTTCTATAGCTTTTATACAGGCTTTATTAAGGTAGACCGTTCTCTCCTTATTGCCTTTACCAAGCACACGCATCTGGTCACCCTTAATATCTGAAATATTAATCGAACAAAGCTCAGATAGGCGCATACCACAGTTTAAAAGCAGTATAAGCATGCAGTATACCCGTGTATCAAGTTTTTCATCCGGTGAAAGTAGAGTTTTACTTTCATCAAGTGTAAGATGTTTGGGCATGGCTTTTTGTATCTTTGGTGTTTCTATATCCTTAACCGGGTTAATATCTATATAGCCGGTTTCTACCGTAAGATACTTATACAACCCCTTTATGGCCGAGAGCTTTCTTGCACGGGCGGTAGCACCGAGCCCTGTGCCTTTACATTCAATAGTGTCTCGGTCAAAGGCTAAAAAATTCATGAAGCGTAGTATTTCTAGCTTAGTAATACCGGAAAAAAAAGCCTTATCAAGCCCTTTTATGTCACGGTTATTATCTATCTCTCCGTTAAAACTACCACTTCGGCTCTGCACAATATACCTTAAAAAGATACGGATATCTATATAATATGCATTAACGGTGCGTTTTGAGCGACCCTTTACCGAAACAAGGGTGGAGAGATACTCCACTACAAGCGGTGGGCAATCATCGAAACTATTTAACCTTGAGAATACATAGCTACTCATAAAAATCTCTCTAATAAATCAACTAAATAGTATAATATAACAGGGCTAATGTCAAGACTAATAGTATAATAAGGAGGCAGCTAATGAAAAAAATACTTTTAATATTAACCGGCGGAACAATATGCTCTACCGGAGATAGCGACAACCTTAACAGGGCGTTAGATGTAGATAAGGCGAAAACGCTTTTAGCAGAAAATTTTGCAAGCTCGGGCTCGATATATGCACAACAACAGTTTGTCACGGAATCCGTTTTATCCACCCTTAGCGAGAATATGACTATAGAGTGTTGGAATAAGCTACTCAAAAAGTTGAAAGAGTTCAATCTAGGTGACTACAAGGGGATAGTTGTTGCACACGGTACCGACACCTTAGCTTACACGGCCTGCTTTTTGTCTCTTGCCCTGTCTGAACTGGATATACCGGTATTTTTAGTTTCAAGCAACCTACCGCTAGACACAAAGGGAGCTAACGGGAATGTTAATTTTAGGCAATCGGTAGAGCTTATATGCAGTGGCATTACTGCCGGAACATATGTTGTCTACCGTAACAGCGATAATAACGTATATCTGCATAATGCAGCACACCTTAGGCAGTGTGATAACTATACAGATGATTTTTTTAGCGCCGATATGAAAGCACTAAAAACTGTTGAGGGGGCGAGAGGTGAAAAAAGTAAAAACTGCCCAATTAAGCTTAGCGACATTCCCTCTTTAAGAGGGGGTGTTATGAAGATTACACCTTATGTGGGTTTAGATTATTCGCAGATAAAAATAAATAGTAGCACAAGGATAGTTGTCCATCAGCTTTATCACTCTGAAACTGCCTGTACACAGGAAGGTGAGGCGGACTTTTCTACCTCCTACCTTATAAAACAATGTGAAAGCCTTGGTGTAGATGTAATATTTACGCCTGTACGTGATGGCAAACCAGTGTACGAAAGTGGCGAAAAACTAAAGGGGATACACATATATGGGCTAACCCCGGAGATGACATATGTTAAGGCGGTTGTGGCAACCTCGCTTGGTTATAGCGGCGAACAGCTTTCCGATTTTATGAAAAAAAACGTCTGCAACGAGTTTATTTGTTAGGGTAGCTATTGACATAGCTATAAAATTGTTGTAAAATATTGTAAAGATAGTTTAGCTATATTGCCTATAAACAGAAGTGTTTTTTTATCTACTCGGATAGAATATATCTTAAATTTAATATAGTTTATTGGGCGGCACCCAGAAGTAACGACAGGACTTTCGTCCCATATTTTGGGACGGAAGTTTTTTTGCATAGAGTCGAAAGGAATAATAATTAATGTTAAGGACTGCTTATTGCGGAGAGATCAGAGAAAAGCATATCGGAACCCAGATAACCGTATCGGGCTGGGTGCAGACAAAACGTGATATGGGCGGTGTTATCTTTATCGATTTAAAGGATAGAGAGGGCACCCTACAGGTTGTCTGTAATGCCGAAAATATGCAAGGCGATGCTTTTTTACAGGTAGAGGGGCTTAAAAACCAATCTGTTGTTCAGTTTAAAGGGGTAGTGCAGCTACGTGACGATGATACAGTTAATACTAAGATATCAACAGGCACTATCGAACTGTTTGCCGAGCAGATAAAGGTTCTATCACAGGCACAAACCCTGCCATTCTCCCTGGATGAGGATAACGTTAGGGAGGATTTAAGGCTTAAATATAGGTTCTTGGATATCCGTAGGCAGGATATATACAATAACCTGAGGTTTCGCCATACGGTTCAAAAGCTAACACAGGATTACCTCGATGGAGAGGGCTTTATAGCGGTAGAAACCCCTATGTTAACCAAAAGCACACCTGAGGGAGCGAGAGATTACCTTGTGCCAAGTAGGGTTCATAAGGGTACATTCTATGCGCTACCACAATCGCCGCAGATATTTAAACAGCTACTTATGGTTGGCGGTATCGATAAATACTATCAGGTTGCACGTTGCTTTAGGGATGAGGATCTAAGGGCTGATCGCCAGCCGGAGTTTACCCAGGTAGACATGGAGATGTCCTTTATCGAGCAGGAGGATATACTGCGCCACCTTGAAGAAATGTTTAGATACATCTTTAAAGGTGCAATGGATATAGATTTTGCCGAGCCTTTTCAGCGCATAAGCTGGCTGGAGGCGATGGATAGGTATGGTAGCGATAAACCGGACTTAAGGTTTGACCTACCGATAGTAGACCTAACCGATATAGTAAAGAATTGTGAGTTTACGGTATTTAAAAATGTAACGAAATCCGGTGGTGTTGTTAGGGCTATAAACGTAAAAGATTGGCCGGATTATAACCGCAGTGATGTAGAAGCACTTACCGAAAAGGCTATCTCTTATGGTGCAAAGGGGATGGCATGGATAGCTATTCGCCCCGATGGCGAGGTCTACTCACTGTTAACAAAATTCTTATCAAAGGATGATGTGGATGCCATACTAAAGGCTATGGATGCCAAACCTGGTGATTTTATACTGTTTTGTGCCGATAAGCTTAATGTGGTAAGAAAGACTCTTGGAAGTTTGCGTATAGATATAGCAGATATATTTGGCCTTAGGAAAAGGGACGAGTTTAAGATGCTGTTCGTTACCGACTTTCCACAGTTTGAATACTCCGAGGAGGAGGATAGATTTATAGCCATGCATCATCCCTTCACCATGCCGTATGCAGAGGATGTACAGTATCTATTTTCAGATCCCGGTAGGGTTAGGGCACAGGCTTACGACATAGTTCTTAACGGTATCGAGCTTGGCAGTGGTAGTATTCGAATATATGATAAGGATGTCCAACAACAGATGTTCCTGGCTTTAGGGTTTACCGAGGAGCAGATAGAGGAACGTTTTGGATTTATGGTGAATGCCTTTAGGTACGGAACACCACCACATGGTGGCTTTGCCTTTGGGCTTGATAGGCTTGTTATGCTTATGGTGGGCGCACAGTCGCTAAGGGATGTAATCGCATTCCCAAAGGTAAAGGATGCATCCTGCCTAATGACCGAGGCTCCGAACGTGGTTGATGCCGAGCAGCTGGAGATACTAGAACTATCATTAAGTGGTGATATGGCCGCCGAGCTGACAGCTAAACAGAAAAAGGTCGAACAGCATATAGATGTTGAGAATGTTGCTCATCTTGCAAGGCTTACCCTCACCGCCGAGGAAAAGGTAACGATGGGGCCACAGATGGAGGCTATAATTGATTTTGCCAATCAGCTTAGCGGCGTAGACACAGGTGATATAGATATTACCGCCCATGTTATTCCGATGGAAAACGTGTTTAGATCAGATGTGGTTACAAATAAAGAAAAAAGAGAAGCACTGCTTAGTAATGCCGCAACAAAGTTTGAGGGCTATATTACCGTGCCTAAGGTTATAGAGTAGGGGTGAGGAGATGGAATTAACTAAATTAACACTGGTTGAGCTACAGGATAGATTAGCTAAAAAAGAAATATCCTCGCTAGAACTGACCGAGGCTTATATAAAAAACATTAAGTCACAAGATAGCGAAATAGGCGCATATATCACCTACACACACGAGCAGGCGATAGATAAGGCAAAAAACATCGACGACAAAAGAGTAAAGGCAGAAACCTTGTCGCCGCTTGCCGGCATACCGTGTGGCATAAAGGATAATATCTGCACCAAAGATGTAACTACAAGCTGTGCATCAAAGATGCTTGAGAGTTTTGTACCACCCTATGATGCACATGTGATGGATAGGCTTAACGCCGAAGATATAGTTATGCTCGGCAAGCTAAATATGGATGAG
>CAYJOX010000044.1:0-1773 GCA_964371915.1 uncultured Oscillospiraceae bacterium | reverse complement strand
AAAACCCACGCAACACCGCATTTGTACCGGGTGGTAGCTCCGGCGGCTCTGCTGCAGCGGTTGCGGCAAATGAGGCTGTTTTCACCCTCGGCTCTGATACCGGTGGTTCTATTAGGCAACCGGCGGCGTTCTGTGGTGTTGTAGGGATGAAGCCAACATACGGCACAGTATCGAGAAACGGGCTTATAGCCTTTGCATCCTCTCTCGATCAGATAGGCCCCGTTACAAAGACAGTTGCCGATAATGCTATTGTATTAAATGCAATAACAGGGCACGATGAGAAGGATAGCACCTCGGTTAAAAGGCAGTACGGTGATTTTACGGCCGAGCTAAACGATGGTGTTAAGGGGCTAAAGATTGCACTACCAAAAGAGTATTTTGGCGAGGGTATCTCAGACGAGGTGCGCAGTGCCGTGCTTAATGCCGCTAAGGAATACGAAAAACTAGGTGCAACGGTAACCGAGGTGTCGATACCATCGCTTGATCTTGCACTGCCTGCTTACTATGTAATATCAAGTGCCGAGGCATCATCAAACCTTGCGAGGTTTGATGGTATACGTTACGGCTACCGTGCCGGAGATTTTGCAGATATAGAGGAGCTGTACAAAAAATCTCGTAGCGAGGGCTTTGGCAAAGAGGTTAAGCGGCGCATAATGTTAGGATCTTTCGCGCTTAGCTCCGGTTACTACGATGCTTACTATAAAAAAGCATTACAGGTGCGTACCCTGTTGATAAATGATTTTGCAAAGGTATTTGCCGATTATAGTTGTATACTCTCACCGGTTGCGCCTACAGCCTCCTATAAAATTGGGGAGAAGACTGAAACCCCTATCGAGATGTATATGGGCGATATATGTACCGTGCCGGTAAACATTGCAGGCCTACCATCAATTGCATTACCATGCGGTGAAAATAGGGAAGGCTTACCACTTAGTATGCAGCTTATAGGAAACACATTTAGTGAAGCAACACTTTACAGAGTTGCAAATGCCTATGAGCAGGAAACCGGTGCATACCATATTAACAAGGTGTAGGAGGGCAAATTAATAATGATAAAAGATTATGAGATGGTGATAGGCCTAGAGGTACACTGTGAGCTAAGCACCGAGACAAAGATATTTTGTAGCTGCCCTACCAAGTTTGGTGCCGAGCCCAATACACAGGTATGCCCGGTCTGCCTTGGAATGCCGGGCACGCTTCCGGTACTAAACGAGCAGGTTGTTAACTATGCTATAAAGGCCGGCCTTGCAACTAATTGCAAGATAGGCAACTTTTCAAAGCAGGATAGGAAAAACTATTTTTATCCCGATCTACCAAAAGCATACCAGATATCGCAGTATGACCTACCACTTTGTTACGAAGGCCATCTAGAGGTAGAGACGGAAAAAGGGGCGAAAACCATAGGCATTACCCGTATTCATATAGAGGAGGATGCCGGTAAGCTTGTCCATGATGAAAAACAGGGTACAATGATAGACTGTAACCGCTGTGGTGTGCCACTTATCGAGATAGTTTCCGAGCCGGATATTCGTAGTGCAGAGGAGGCTGTAGCATACTTTAAAAAGCTACGAGCAATTCTTCTTTATACCGGTATCTCCGATTGTAGAATGAACGAGGGGTCACTACGCTGTGACGTTAACCTTTCGGTAAGAAAGCTAGGCGCAGAGAAGTTTGGCACACGTACCGAGATGAAGAACCTAAACTCGTTCCAGTTTATATTAAAGGCTATCGAGTTTGAGTATAAAAGGCAGGTAGAGCTAGTAGAAAAGGGCG
>CAYJOX010000043.1:0-10103 GCA_964371915.1 uncultured Oscillospiraceae bacterium | reverse complement strand
CCGTATGGGGATTGGATCCTATCGTGACTATATAACACAGGCAGATGACTGCCCAGCGGTATTGTTTTTTATTGATAACTATGTTGCCTTCGCTGATAGCTATGACCGGTATGAAGATACTCTGATGCAGCTAACGCGAGAAGCCGCAAGCTATGGTATATTTATCGTACTTGCAATAAATAACATAGGGGATATACGTGGCCGCATGAGACAAAACTTTGCCAACGGTATTGCGCTTCAAATGGCTGATAAGTTTGAGTATGAGTCGGTGCTTGGAACACGTAGCGAGATTCTGCCGGACGACCGAACACCTGGGCGAGGCCTTATCAAGGCTCCGCTACCTCTTGAATTTCAGGTTGCACTTTGCATTAAGGAGGATCCCGGTACCAGCCCTGCACAGACACTACGCAAAAAATTTGCAGAGCAAAAAAATGACAAGGGAATAAAAAAGCTCGGCACGAAGGTAGAGGGGATAGCCTGTGATGATTTTATAAAAAGTGATGCGGTAATTGCACTGGATGAGGATACCATCGCTATCGGCATTAACGGTGAGACACACGAGCTTTTCACTGCCGACCTTGATGAAATATTCTGCTATAGTATTAGCGGCTTTGCCGATACCGGCAGAGGGCAGCTTATGAAATCAATAGTATTACAATCTAAGGCGAAAGGTGCAAAACTCTTTTTATTCGATTCGGTTGACAGCGAACTTGAAAAGCTTGGGGTGTTTGACGCTGTTTACCACACCGATGAAGAGCTGTTTTCGCTAATGGAATCGACTATGGTAGATGAATTTACAAGGCGAAATGGAATCGTAAATGATGCCAGAGATAACCTTGAGGATGTCGGTAACGCAATGAAAGACGAACAGCGCATACTGCTCTGTATAGGTGATATGAACCTATTTATGCAGGCGGTATACAGCACCCGTGTTCAGATGAACAACTTTTTAGAAATAGCTATTAAAAAGGGAAAAGAGCACAAGATTAACCTATTTGCAGTAATGCAACCCGATGATTACTTTGATAATGCGCGCTTTGAGTTAATGCGTAGCTGGGTAGGGCACAACACCGGCATACACCTTGGCGGAATGTTTGATCAGCAGGGTGCACTCAGCTTTGATATGTCGGCATCTGATGCTGCAAGGCAGCTTTCGCAAGGCACGGGGTATACTGCGATACCGGGTACAGACAAACTTATAAAGGTGGTAACACCTCTAGCACAGATAAAGACCGAGAGTATATAAAAAGGAGCATAAGATGGCTAAAATATTTTTAGATGTTCAGGTGCCCGGCAGCGCAAAAACCTATGAGTTTTCTGTCGATTCTAATATGAGTGTTGGCAGAGTAAAAGGAGATTTTATAAAACAGATAGCGCTAGTAGAGGGTAGAGAAATTTTTAACGATCTGTCACAGGTTCTGTTCTGCTCTAAAAATCTAGGTGGGCTATTGAGCAATGAAGAGATACTCTCGTCTGTTGATGTAAAGAGTGGGGACACCATAATACTTATCTAACTTTAAAAAGGTGTAGGAAAGATTAATATAAACTCATGCGTTGCTACCATCTATTTATGATGGTAGGCAAGCTGAGGATAGAAAGGAAACTTGTCATGGCAGAAACTAGTAATATCAACTCTCAAAAAATAACAGCAGCTGTTGCACGTATGCAAACAGAGTCTGCCAGTATTGCTGCAGGGGTTCAAAAGTTTTCTGATGCGATCATGTCTCTTGACAAACAGTGGACATCGGATGCGAAGGCAGCTTTTATGCAGGCATATCAAAAAGATTATGAAGCGATGAGCGAAATGATAGAACAGTTAAATGAAAACTGCGACCTGTTGCGAAACATGGCAGACACCTTTGACGCTACAGAGAGCAACATACTTAGTAAGGTGTCGTCCCTAAGATAGAGAAAGGAGCATATATGGCAGGCACAGAAATTAAAATAGAAACGAAGGTTTTTTTATCGACGGCTGAAGAAATAACCGCTGCAAGAGCGCAGATAGCACAAAGTATAGATGCCTATCTGAGGGAGGTGAGCAGTCTGCGTAGCGCATGGCAGGGATCATCCTCGGATCGTGTTAGGGCGATGGCAGCCTCTATAAAAACAAGC
Organism: uncultured Oscillospiraceae bacterium; assembly: GCA_964371915.1. Taxonomy (GTDB): domain Bacteria; phylum Bacillota; class Clostridia; order Oscillospirales; family Ruminococcaceae; genus CAYJBH01. The sequence goes on along the minus strand of CAYJOX010000043.1, from coordinate 7,991 downwards.
GGCGAGCTACTGTTTCAGAATATGGATAACTACAGCAAGACACTAAATGAGCTTGCGGGTATCTATACCCAGACAGAGAAGCATGCGGTAGAATCGGGAAAATCGCTTGCCTTTAATGGAAGTTCCATGAGATGATTCACCTAGAAAGGAATGAGGGTTATGGCTACATATTCGTTTAATTATAATCAAACTATGGCACAGCAAAAAGAGGTTGAACTAGCGGCAACCGAACTATCTACAAAATGCGCTAAGGCTCTTGCCGACATTTCCGATGGTGTGGGAGCGGCGTGGACGGGCGACAGTGGAAAAGCGTTTCGCACCTTTTTGGATAAAAAGCGTGAGGAGATCGATCTTGATGTGAAAAACCTAAAGCAGATTGCCGATTACATCTCACGATCGGCGGCAACGCTTAAACAGATGGAAGAGGAGAATGCCGCACGTGGTGCAGGTGTATAATTTTATCATCAAAAACGGTTTGCCGAGATTTTGATAAAACAGTATGAGCACCCTGCTTAAAACTCGGTATTTATTAGGTTGTTACCGCTTAACTTTGCTACAAAGCCGCCGGGAAGCATAACAAACATTAAGAAAGGAATGGTCGTAATTATGGCAAGCACAACCGCAAATATACAAAAATTAAAACAGGCCTCAATTGAGCTTGAAAACATAAGTGTTGCAATGGTGTCAAACCACTCAAAACTCACCGAAGTAATGGAACAGCTTGCAACCAAGTGGCACGGTGAAGCCGCAAGTAAATATCTGCAAGAGTTTAGAACACATTCGCCAGATCTTGAGGGGATAGCAGTGGTGATAGATTCTGCCGCAAGGAGCTTGGATGAGGTGGGAAACATATACAATAAGGCAGAGGACGAGGCTTCCGGCACGATACGCGCGCTGTTAGGTAAGGGGTAAATCCACATATAAATATTATGAAAGGATCAAATTATGGCTTTAAATGAAGAGATTCGGGTGGATCACCATGAGATTAGAAAGTATGCCTCTGAAATGGAGAAAATTCAAAAAACCTACACCACCCTTATTAGTCAGGCCGATGATGAGACAAAGAAACTCAGAGTCCTATGGACAGGTGAGGCCGCAGAGCAGTATATTAGTAGCTTTAATAAGGTGAAAACTACCTGTTTAGAATATATAGAAACTCTTAGGGCTACAATCGTGGCACTTAACGAGACGGCTGACAACTATGAGCGTAGTATACATCAGGTTATGGAATCGGCAGAGGATCTGCCGAGGCTTTCGGGGAATACAATGCGATAGATCAACAATAGGAAAGGAACGGCTTTCAGATGTCAGAATATAAAGTATCGTTTAATCTGCTAAAGCAGCAGATTGATGAATTAAAAAATGTTGCAACACAGATGCAGAGCATAGCCGAAAAGGTATCGGCTGCATCGGTAAATCTCGGTCAAGATGAACTGCTTGCAACTGCTCGCTCGTCTCTGATGAACACCGCATCCAACATTGGAACAAAGGCCGAACTGCTCGGGATTGCCTCGGCCACTCTTGGAGAAATAATTGAAGAATACACAGGGACAGAGACAAAAAATATAACCCGTGCAGAAGGCACAAGGGCTCATTCTCGTGATTTTTATAAAAACCCTGTCACAATTTCGGATGGGGCAGGGGAGGCGTTTGCCGCTGGGGTATCCGTTGGTGTCTCTGCTGGTTCGGCGGCTACGGTAGCAGGGGCTGAGGTAGGTGCTACATCTGCAGTTGCGGGAGCCGAAATAGGTGCTGCGGCCGCAATTGCAGGGGTCGATGCCGGAACAGCTGCAACGGTTGCAGGTGCAGATGCGGCTACGGCGGCCTCGTCTGCCGGGTTTGAGGCAGGAACATCCTCGGCTCTTGGTGGTGCTGCAGTTGGAGCAGGTGTGGCAGTAGCAGGTGCAGCAGTGGGCGCTGCCGGTGTAGTTGGTGGTATTAAGTTATCAAAAGCTGCCAAAGAATCACGAAAAGAGAAAGCGGTACAACAAAAAGAGGATGAAACCTTTTCGGTGGCCCCAGAGGATGAAATTTCAGAGCATAATAACGCCGAAATTAGAGAGGCGGAGGATGCGCTACAAAAGGCAAAGGCTGTGCTTGATAGCTTATGATATGAAGGTTAAGGCTAGCACCTTAACTTAAAAACTATCACATCCTGTCGGTAGAGTTTACGTCTAGATTGTTGTCAATTCAAATCGAATATAATAAAAAGGTGGTGCAAGCGTTATCTTGCACCACCTTTTTATCGGCGATTAGCCACTGGGTGTGGATACTCACCTTGAAATATTTTAAATTTCTCTGTAAAAATTTTTTAGTTCTTTACGGCCGGCAATGGAGAGCTTTTCAAATACTTTTGAAACAAGCTGTTTAACATATCCGTAGGAGTAGTGTAGCGCGGACGAAATATCCTCGTGCGAATATCCTTTTGTAATATACTTTAAAATAATTAAATCCATTGTGGTAAGGTCGGTAGCAACAGCGGCTAACTTTTCGTAGGAAAGTATATTTTCAGAAAAAAGGCACAGCTCAATCCTTGCTAAAAATACAGCAGGGTTGAAAGGTTTTGAAACAAAATCCTTAGCCCCGGATTTAAGGGCTTTTAGTTCATAGCCAGCATCAGATGCTCCGGTTAAAAATACTACCGGAATGTTTCGGCAGTGTTTTTTTGCCCTTATATTTTCCATTGTGGCATAGCCGTCCATGTCCTTCATCATAATATCCATCAAGATTAGATCGACCTGATTTCCGTCGGAAAAAAACGAAACGGCTTTTTCTCCACATTCTGCATAGAATAAATCATAGTCGTCCGAAAGCAATATCTTTGCGCTTTCATAAATAGTAATATCGTCATCTACCAGTAATATTCGATATTTATACAACTTAAGTACCTCTCTCAACTTATTAAAGCCATTATATCAAACTTTTTTACTTTTACCATAAAAATTCGCAGATATTATGATTATTACTTTATTACTTTTTCTATCATCCTAAAGCATTTAATACTTTCTCTCCAAAGAAAGAAAAGGTATGGGGCTCTAGCAATTAACTCTTCCTGTTTCTTGGCCCTGCATAGCGGTTCCAACTCTGCCGCAACGAGATGCAACCGGTGGGCACCGACATTTTTTGCTCTGCTTTTTAACGAGTGGATAATATACTGTAAATTTTCAAGATTAGATTCATTCAGCAGTTCATCTGCTTTGTGCATCTCCTGCTCTGCATGAAGTAAATATATTAATACGGTTTTACGATAAAGCTCAAAGTTGCCTCCGGAATAGTGGAAGCCAATGTTACAATCAATGCCAAATCGCTCTAAATCGTTTGACAATTCCGATACGGCACTAAATCTTTCATCTCGATGCTCAGCCTGTTCCATCTCTATAATTCGATATTTGTCCTTCGGGATAAACTTTAAGATAGACTCCTCTAAAGCATGCCAGGAAACAGGCTTTGTAAGATATTCGCTAAATCCGCTTTGTAAGAGATGCTCCCTTGTGTCGGATTCGGCGTTTGCGGTTATGGCAATAACCGGAGTGTTGAACCGCTCATCTTCGTTTAACCTGCTTAGTAGTTCTATTCCGTTCATCTCCGGCATCATATAATCCATCAGTACTATGTCGTATCGATTTTCTTTTGTCAATTCAATACACTCGGATGCACTTTGCGCAGTTTCTATCTGCATTGCTGTACGCTCCAACAGTGCTTTAAATAGTAATAGATTCTCTATATTGTCATCTACAATTAACATTCTAATAGAGGGTGCAACAAATGTTTTTACCGTATCCTTTTTTTGCACCTTAGGTACATTTGGTGCAATTTTTTGTGGGATGTAAACCTTAAAATCACTTCCCTGACCATATATACTTACCACCTCGATATCGCCTTGCATCAACGTTAAAAGTTGTTTTACTATAGATAGGCCTAAACCAACCCCCTCGATATACTTACCCTTTTGTCGATCTATGCGTTTGAAAGAATCAAAAATTTCATCAACCTCTTCCTGTCGTATGCCGCTACCGGTGTCGGAAACGACAAAGTTCAACATTACCTCATCGGCCTTCTCGGATGATTTTTGCTCAACCAAGATCGAAACTGCACCCTTATCGGTGTATTTTACAGCGTTATTTACAATGTTTAAAAGGATCTGCTTTATCGCAAGTACATCGCCGATTAAACAATCGTTTAGATTAGCGCTAGTGAAAAGCGAAAAGTCCAGATTCTTCTTTTTGCAAAGGACAATGCTATATTGCTCAAGCTCTTTTAAAAGATTTGATAGTCTATATGGTTCTGGGTTAAGCTCGGTTTTTTCCGCCTCTATTTTTACAAAATCCAATACGTTATTAATAAGTGCATCCAGAAGCTCACCGGCGCTTTTTATTTTCGAAACCTGCTCTCTTAATTGTTTTGAATAAGCATCACGGGAGATCATTTCGTTTGTTCCTAAAATAATGCCTATTGGTGTGCGTATCTCATGGCTCATGTTTGCAAGAAAAGCACTTTTGGCCTTGTTCGCACGCACGGCCTCCATCCTTGCCTGCTCTAGCTGTTTTTGTTGCTTTAAATACAACTTGAACTGTATGAACATTGTGGCGCCAAGAATAAGGCTAACCGAGACGAAGCCTATTATAATGTCGATTAAAAGGCTGTAGTCATCCCGATAGGTTGCGATGCTGTCCGGGTTATAATAGGCATAAAAACAGATAAAAATAAAAACAATATATTGAAGAGCAACAAGGATAACCATCACCCTGCCCCTTACTAAATATATTGTGAAAATAATAGCAAAAATAAAAAATGACGGCATACCGCCGGTGTAACCATCGCTACCAAAAAAAAATATGGGAAAGCCGATAAGGAAAATTACAGCTATAGTAATAACACTGCAAAGATTATAATTCTTTGATTTAATATGCAATAATAGCATTAAAAAAGAAAAAACAGCACCGGATAGGTTAACAATAAGCTCAAGGGTCGAGCTATCGGTAAAAAAAAGGGAGGCTACAACCATTATAAGGCTGATAACAAATCCTGCTATCGCCAACGTGTTAAATATTTTACTGTTTAGAGGAATATCCTCCCCCCAAAGGGTATTAGATAGGCGAATTTTTATTTTGTTCAAAAACCCTCCAAAAGCAGAACGTTAAACCGATTTGTACGTTAGTCTTTTTGCAACCACGAGGTACTCTCTGTAAGCATTATCAGAGTGATGAAGGTAGAAGTTTAAGCCATCGCTATCCCATCGCTCAATCGCCCTCTCGATATTTGTTGTTATCTGAGACAGCTCTTCGACGCAAAGGGCTGCACGCATGGCTAGAATTTCGGCAGCAGTTTTTTTCTCAACCATTAAAAGGCGCTCTCCCTCAGCCTCACTACCTATCTGCCAGTAAGCACAGTCAGAATAAACCGCCGTACTCTCTCTAAGGTTGGAGCCGGTTACCGATATCTCCAAAGTGCTATTTGAAATAGCAACCGAGTTAACGGTGACCGGTCCGTAGCAATAAGCGCTTAGATTGTCCATAATATCTACCGGTTAATATATAAAGTCAACAACATACCCGCCAACATTGCTATCCCATTGTGCATCAATTGCAGTAACCGTCCATGGGTTAAATGTTTCGAAAGATGCACTTGTATCCCCGTCAACATCGGTTATGTAAAGTGTCCATTCGGTATTTTGCCAGTCCCCTTGGGTTGCAAAGCCGGTTATTTCTATGCTGTTTTTTGCAGGTAATATTTCAGGTAAAACGTCAATATCATAGCTAGATGAAGCGTTGGTTATTCCTACATGTATGGAATAGATATCATAATCCGAGTTGTTGTTAACGGTAAATGTATAGTAGCCGTTTGTATCATATCCGGTTGCATTTGTATCCGAGTTCGGAATTAAAAGCCCATCAACAGTGGAGATTTCGCTACCATCGGATCCGAAAATATATGCCCGTGGTACAACTACACCATCAGAATCGACGAGGTCAATACTCATGGTTTGTGCATCCATGAGAGGAATTCCGATGATAGAGTAGGCATCCCCATCATTATCGATGATTAAAAAATCCTGTGTCTCCAAAAGATTACCAAAATTAATAGATACTGAAACCCCGGGATCAATTCTTGTTCCTTCAAGCAACTCCTCACCGAAATCAGCACTGCTTGAAGGGGTGGAGTACAGCTCTATAAAAGTGTAGCTAGTTTCGTTTATGATGCTTACACTTCCCGAAACAGCAGTTTCTGTCACATCCCTGCTACCTTCCACTACCATGCCTTCTAATGGTGAAGCAGTTGAACCGCCACAACCGACAGCAAAAAGCATTAAAAAAACCAAAAAAACAACCGATAATCTTTTCATTATGATAATCATTCCTTTCTTAAATTTTGGATAACACAACATGTGAACCCAAAAATGATAGACATAAGTTTCTTTTCATTGTCATGATACCATAAGTTCTATTGGTAGGGTAGTAACTAAAGGTTAGATGTTAGCCTTTATTAGATATAATTATATCATATGCAACCGGCTTTTAAAAGAGTTGCGAGGGGTAAAAGCAAGTTTTTGTGAAAAAATTAAATGTAACGGCCCCTTTGCCTGTGAGGTGGTATTAACCCGATACGATATATCGATATTTTTTAATGAAATTTTATCTTGTTGATTTATAGGTTTGTAAGATATATAATCAACTAAATATAAACAGGAGGAATTTTTCGATGGACAACCCTACCTACGAAAACTTAAAGGTTATTTGGGACTATATGCCTATGAACATGAAACCCTGCAAAGCTGATTGTATCGTGGGGTTTGGCAGCTATAACGATGACATTGCGGTAAAATTCGCACAGCTATATAAAATGGGACTTGCGCCAAAGGTGCTTTTTACCGGTGGGCTTGGGCGCAATGCCAGCGGAATATGAACAATCAGTGAGGCAGAGCGTTTTGCGGAGCCGGCCATAAATCATGGTGTTTTAAGCAGTGATATACTTATAGAAAACAAATCTACCAACACTGCTCAAAACATATTATTTACGAAAGATTTACTTCTTGAAAACAACATCTAATAATGCTCATCTTCTGCGCAGAACAATAATTAATGAGTCGTTTGGTTCAAACTCTGAATAATAAGTCAATTGCTCTAACTCCAATCCTTTTGGAATAAGCTTTTTTAATGTAGTCTCATCATAATAAACGAATCTTAGTTGCCCATCAAACTCAAATTCTTCATGATATTCACCCGACCATAAAGTCGCAAAAATTATGCCATTTGTAGAAAGACGAGCACATTGACTGTTCAGTGATTTTACAAAGTCTTCCTTTGATAAATGCTGTAGCACCTTGTTTGAATAAATACAATCAAAGGTACAATTAATATTTACATCCACCGCATCTAAAACTATCACTTCTATGATGCTTTTACCTTTGAAATCATCCACAAAAAGCTTTGAGCTGTCACTTCCAATAACATCATAGATGTCGGATAATGAAATTAAATCCGCCCCTGTTCCCATTCCGAGCTCCAAAAGGCGTGAGCCTTTTGGAAGAATGTCGATAACCTTACTTATAATAAAATCATTATCATAATCTGTCATCATCTCAGTATACAGATCAACATTTTCTCTGCTTTTAAAATACTCCATAATCACATCCCCGTAAGATCAATATCCTCTATAATTTGGTTTGTAAAGTATAAATATTAAATATATTATATCATAAAATCATCTATAAGAAAAATTTAGCCTAACTGGTTTGGTTTTTATGTGATTACTAACCGTATAGCTCATACAAATAAAAAAACGACACTGGAGCTAAAACAAGTTTGATTCAGCGGCACGCTAACTCCCTTGTTCAAAATAGCTGTTCTATAAAGATTGTGGATGTAATCGCAGTTAAATAATTTTATATATACTGGAAATTTTAAACTATAACTAATGTACATCAACTATACTTAAATATATAGAATGTATTAATAGATTAGGAATGGATAGTTTTATATGAAAAAAATTTT
>CAYJOX010000042.1:3370-10147 GCA_964371915.1 uncultured Oscillospiraceae bacterium | reverse complement strand
CTACCTCAAGGCCTTTGATCTGTGCTCTCATCTTCTCCGAGATTGCAAGACCTGCGGCATCATCGGCGGCCCTGTTAACCTTAAAACCGGAAGACAGTTTTTCAAGATTTTTTGCTACCATGCTGTTGTTGATACCAAGCTGACGATTAGAGTTTAGAGCCATAATGTTGTGTTGAATAATCATACCATTCTCCTTAATCTTTTGTGAGGAATTCCTTTTCCTCATCCTTTCTTTCGGACGCCTCATTTGCGTCTCTGCTTATTACATCGCCACGTTTTTTTAAAACTTTAGCCCTAATTTTATTATTTTATTATTTTTTATTTGTTTTTGTTGAATTTTACTACTCAAGGCGCAAATATCAGTATTTATATGTGCAATATCACAATAAAACAGAGTGGTTGTAAACCACCCTGTTCTTTCTGTAAATGTTTTTTCGAGAAATATCCTCGCTACTATCTTGCCTGTTCTCTCGCCGCCTCGGCAAGTTGGTAGGCTAGCACGGCGGTAGTTACAGCACCTACTCCCCCCGGTACCGGAGTGTAGCTTAGCTGTTTTTCCTCGGCTGCTTGAGCCTTAACGTCTCCACAAAGTTTTCCTTCATCGTCCACATTTATGCCTACATCCACCACCGTCTGCCCATCGCTTAGGTGCTCCTCTTTTATAACGGCGGCACGCCCGGCACTTACTATAAGCAGTTCGGCCGCTTTACATTCTGCCGCCATATCTGCCGTTTTAGTATGGCATATAGTTACGGTGGCATTACGCCCGGTAAGCATCATCGCAACCGGCTTACCCACCACAAGGCTTCTTCCTACAACTACCGCCTTTTTGCCTGCTATGTCTATATCATAGTGATCTAAAACCTCGATACAGGCACGGGCGGTACAGGGGGGATATCCGGTGCCGTTACCAGTAAAAACACCGGCAAGCGATGCATCGGTAATTCCATCAATATCCTTTTTAGCATCCAGTAGGTTACATATCGCATTTTCATCTATATGCTTTGGCAGGGGGCGAAGCAGTAGCACACCGTGTATACTGCTATCGTTATTAAGCCGCATAATCTCAGATGCCAGCTCCTGCTGTGTAATTGTTATCGGCAGCTCCGATATCTGCACATTCTGCCCTATCCCCTCACAGCGTTTCACCGCACTGCGCTGGTAGTATAGGTCATCCTCCTTATCCCCAACCCTTACAATTGCAAGTGTAGGTATTACCGATATCTCCTGTGCTATAGCCTTTGCCTTTTCACACAGTGCGGCCGCTACGGCAGCCCCTTTAAGTTGTGTCGCCATTATACCTCCGGTTATATATTTATTAATTATTACATTTTGTTAGAAAAATCTCGTTTCAACATCATCAAATATCTCGTCTGCCATGGGGCAGTATTCTTTTAACATCTCGCCTGCCCTATCGTTATACTCCTGTGCCGCCGTGCGGTTTTTCATCCATTTTGTGTTGATAAACACATTAAGTGATGCACCCTTAAGCGCCGCCTTACAGCAGGCAACCCCCACACCAACATCGCTTATTGCAATTGCCGTGCCCTTCTGCGCATACTCTTTGTGAAGCTCTATCGCTTTACAGCAACATCCCATTATCTCCATCGGCACCATACAGCAGGCGGTAAGTGCCTCCTCCATGATCTTATCCTTTAGCTCCTGCTGCTGTGGCGTATCCTTTGGTAGGCCATATGCCTTAGATAGTGGTTCAAAAACCTCTGCATCCTTCCCAACAAGCTCTATTAACTGTTGTTGTAGGGCTTTAGCCTTTTGGTTAAGTGCGATAATATCCTCCTGAACATCGGCATATTTCTTCTTGCCTACAGTTAAGCTGCCCACCATGTTTCCGAGGGCCGTTCCTATCGCCCCAACATAGGCAGAGCCACCGCCGCCGCCCGGTGCCGGTAGGTCAGAGGATAACTTCTCAACAAATTCTGTGCAGCTTTCTTTCATAAAATCCATCATAATCCCCCATCTGTTTATTTGCATAATAATACCATATCTTACAACTTTTTACAAGTTTATGCTTGCGCTAAATACATTTTTTAACGGTTGTATTATATGCACTAATATGTTAATATTATTAGTATATATTCTTTTTGTTTTTAAGGGAACTTTAATGGATAAAAAAACGTACAAGAAGATACTGCTCGCAATTTCCTATGCAGTGCTTTTACTGGCGCTGGTTTTTAGGTTCGAAAGTATCCGCGATATCGTGGAAATATTTTTCGGAATAATACAACCGGTGATAATCGGGCTATGCATTGCATTTGTTCTATCCCGCCCTGCCGGCTTTTTCGAGGATACCCTTAGAAAGCTTTTTAAAGGCAAGCACCACAGCCTCACCGTTGGCCTTTCGATATTTGCGGTGTATCTGCTATTGATAATAATCGTCCTTGCCCTTTTTGGAATGGTTATTCCAAGCCTTGCAGACAGCCTGGCTACGTTTATAGGCAACCTCGAAATTTATGCCGCCAACCTTGAGGATTTAATAGCTACACTTCCGCCCGAGCTTATACCAAACTTTTTAAACAGCGACTTTTTTACCGATATTACAGAAAATATAGGTAGCATAATACAGAGTTTTCTCACCGGTGTATTCCCACAGATATTTACTATTACAAGCACCCTCGGCAGTGCAATAAGCAGCACATTTTTCGGAATTATACTATCGATATACATTGTTGCGGAGCGGCATCACCTTGCATCGCAGGCCACACGCCTTGTAAAGGCATATGCACCTGTAAAGATACAAAGCGGTGTATTTAAGATATCAAAGATATCGAACTTTGTTTTTACAAAATATGTTGTCGGCCAGCTTTCAGAGGCATTAATTCTGGGCCTGTTATGCTTTATAGGTATGAGCATATTGGGCTTTGAATACGCTATGCTTATTAGCGTAATTATAGGTGTAACCAATGTAATCCCCATCGTTGGCCCTATTGTAGGCTCTATCCCCTCAGCCTTTATCCTGTTGATGGTAGACCCTGCCAGTGCATTATGGTTTATACTGTTTATTATCATATTGCAACAGCTAGAGAGCAACCTTATCTACCCACGTGTTGTCGGTGGCTCGGTGGGGCTTCCCGGCCCATATGTATTATCCGGTGTGCTTATAGGTGGGGGAATGTTTGGTGCCGTAGGCATGCTTTTGGCTCTACCGGTATTATCGGTCATCTACCAACTTGTAAAAATAAATGTCGAGGATAAAGAGGCCGTTGTAGAGAGCCTGAAAAAGGATCAAAAGAATTTGTAATTTACTATAAAGTTTCGATACTATCGGCCGTATTATAATGATAAGAGAATCTATAAGAGCGAGGTCTCAGATGAAGATTAATAATATGAATCCTTCTGCAGCGATAAACAGCTATCTAAACACAGGTAGTTCTTCTAAAACTGTAGCTTCGGGAAAGGAAAAGAAGGATACAGTGGCAATCGATGGTCGCAATTTTAACCCTAAAACATATGCGTCTACCGTTGCGAGCGAAATTTCCGGTGATGTATCTGCGGAGCGTTTGGCTGCGCTTAAACAATCAATAGAGGACGGGAGCTATAACGTGCCTGCTGATATTCTGGCCGATGCTCTACTTGGCAAGATTTAGTTTCGGAGGTTTTTTTGAAAGACGTCGATTTGTTTTTCAACTTTCTTTTGGAGTATATTGATTTTTATGCTCAGATAGAGAGTCAATCACGAGAGCGTTTAGAGGTTTTAACCGGCTACAGCCTTGCAGGGCTTGAGCAATCCATCGCTAACGATCAATCGGCAATTATGCGTGCCGAACAGATGGAAAAGCGAAGGATAGAGCTGCAACAGGCCGCAGGTTATGGCACATTGTCTTTGCGTGAGATTATCGATACGGCCGAGGGGGACGATAAGAAGGAGTTAGATCGGATATATTCTAAACTTAACGAGCTTTTAGGGAATATTCGTTTTTATAATGCACGTTGTTCTAAAGTTATTGAAAAGAATATCTACAGGATAGAAAAGGCCACTACCACTCAGGCAAAACAGGCAGAGGTGCCGGGGCAACAGGAACTGCAATCTATCCGTTTGGACGGGAAAGCTTAATAAGGCAGAGAGAGGATTAAGATGATAAGACCCACATTTTTAGGTATAGAAACAGCCTTAAGGGGCATACAAACCAATCAAAAATCACTTGATATTGTTGGGCAGAACCTAACAAACGTAAGTACACCCGGTTATACCCGCCAGCGTACCGATCAGGTTTCGGTTACGCTTGCCGCAACCGGCCGTTATGATGTAATGCACAATACAAGCCTTATGGGGCAGGGTGTTGAGATTAACGGCGTAAACCAGATACGTGATCCCTTCCTTGATAAGCGCTTTAGGGAGGAGTATGCAACTGTAGCTTACTACGACCAATCGGCCGTTATCCTTGAGGATGTAGAGGCCGCACTGGATGAGCTTGGTAATACAGGCCTTAAAAATGCGATGGAGGAGATGGTTTCCTCCCTTAAAACATTCTCCGCTAATCCGGATGATGTTACAAATGCATCTATCGTTATGAACAGCATGGTTCAGTTTACCCAGGTAATGAACCTTTTTGATCAAAAACTTAACGAGATAAGCGATCAACAGAAATTCGATACCAGTGTCGCAGTAGAGGATGTTAACTCTATTCTAGAGCGCATTACCGTTCTTAACGGCTCTATTAAAGATACAATGATGATGAACAGCGTTGTGGGCAACACGGTATATGGCCCTAACGAGCTACTGGACGAGCGTAATGTTCTGCTAGACCAGCTTGCATACTATGGTGATATATCGGTAGAGGAGGGTGAGTTTGGTGTTGTTACCGTTACTATGGGCGACCATGTTGTAATCGATGACGAACAACACGAGACATTAAGCTACACCGAAACAGCCGAAGGCCCCATCCTGTTAAGTTGGCAAAAAGATGGTTCTACCTTTAAATCGGAGGGTGGTTCACTTAGTGCCTATGTAGACATGATTAACGGTGCCGGCCCGCATATAGAAAATGAACTACAAAACTTTGAGGACGGCATACCTTATTATCAGGAAAAACTAAACCAGCTTGCCGCCGGTTTTGCCCATGCGTTTAACAACGTTGTCCCGCTTGAGGCAGGCGGATACAAAACACTGTTCGAGCCCACATCGGGCGAGGTTACTGCCGGTAACCTAACGGTAGCTAACGATTGGATTACAAACCCCGAGTATATTATGGAGGGTGTTGATAAAAACGGCGAGCTAGATAATACCTATATTGTATCTATGGTAAGCCTGTTTGAGGTAGAGCACTCCTTTGCCGAGTTTGAAGGTAGCTTTGAAGGTTACGTTAACTTTGTAAATACATCTATAGGCCAGCAGGTAACATTTAATACAAGCCGTCTCACGGCATCTACCGCTGTTGCCGATGATCTTCTGAATCAAAGGGATTCCATATCCGCCGTTTCGGATAACGAGGAAGCTGCCGATATGATGATGTACGAAAGAGCATATCAGGCTGTTGCAAGGCTTATGACGACACTGGATGAGGCACTTAATACCATTATTAACGGTATGGGTGTCGTAGGTAGATAGAAAGGAGTAGTACAATGAGAGTTACGCAGAGCAGTATGAACCGCAACTATCTAAAGTCACTAAATACGAATCTAAGCAACCTTAGCAAGACGATGAGCAGGATGGATTCCGGCCTAAAGCTTAATAAGGTTTCGGATAATGTTGCCGATGCCGCCAAGGCGTTCTCGGTGCGTGAGCAACTTTATAAGCTCGATCAATCGGTAGATGCAATGAGGGATGCCTATAACGAACTATCTGCCGCCGAGGGTAACCTAATGAGCTCTAACCAGGTGTTGCAATCGGTTATGGAGGAGATGGTAAGAATGGCAAACGGCACATTTGATGCCGACCAACGTGCGATCTCCGGCGCAGAAATTGAAGATCTACAAGAACAGATACTTCAGATGGCAAACGCACAGTTTGCAAATAAAAATCTTTTTGGTGGTACTAACAACTCCGGTGCACCCTTTGAAATTGCAACCGATGGCACCGTTACCTACAACGGCATTGATGTTAACAGCCTTGTTGAGTATGATTCTACTGTGCACACCCTCTCTACCGCAAACCTTCCCACAAACTTTGTACCCAAAGAGGGAATGGCGGTATACGAGGATCCGGCAAACCCGGGTAGCTACCTTCCGGTTTCATCCGATGGCGATGTATACATAGATGTAGCCCTCGGCCTTACTGTCAGCTCATCGGCATACGGTAGCTCGGTTGATCCTTCAAGTGCAATAAAATTATCAAACTCCGGCGTGGAGATGTTCGGTTTCGGTGTAGATGCCGATGGTGATCCGATTAACCTTATAGCCTTTGTTGGCGAGGTTGCAGAGGCGCTAAATACCAACGATGTAGACCAGCTTCGTGTGCTTATAGATAAATCTAAAGACATACAGAGCGACCTTACCACAGCCCTTGCAGATATAGGTGCACGAACCAACTTTATGGATAATACAACCGAAAGATACGAAAACGATATTATATCACTTAAAGATACTCAAAACGACCTTGAGGCGGCCGATCTTGAGGAGGAATCCATCAACTACCAAATCTACCAACGTGCATGGATGATATCTCTACAGCTTGGCTCAAAGTTACTGCCAACCTCCCTATTTGATTTTATGGCATAGGAGGTAGCAAATGACTCTTGCTACACTTAGTTTAAATCGTATTGATGCCGTTTTTACCTACCAAGCTACCGGTGCAAAACTTACCGCCAACGGCGGCACTCG
>CAYJOX010000042.1:0-3360 GCA_964371915.1 uncultured Oscillospiraceae bacterium | reverse complement strand
AAGCAGGCTCTTTAGACATAGAGACAGAAAACACAAAGATGCAGCAGGAAGGCGGCGGTCCGGCGCAGACCCGCGCCGTTTTTCAGCAAGGTTTTTCCGGTAGTTTACAACACTATTCAGCCCAGCTAGGCGAAAAACAGATGGCGGAATTCACCTCTAAGCTTTCGGCACTTGCCGACCGCCTGGGTGCAATACACACCGGCTCTACGCCGGCAAAGATAATTGCAGAGGATATGATGCAAAGCTATGCCATGCCTATGGCAGGCCACGGTTTTCTGCCAACCTATAGGCCAAATGTATACTTTACCGAACCATCGGTATCTACAAAATATACTGCGGGGGATGTTATCGCAAGCTATAACGCACCTACAGCGGCATTTAACTATACCCCACCAAGTTTTCAGGCTACAATGCAAAGGCGGCCCGATGTAGAGATTACCTACAATCCGCCTACAAGGGCCTAAGAATGTTATTAGATTTGTTAGAGGGATGATTTTATGATTGTAACCACAAGGGATTTTGGAAACATTGAAATAACAAAAGATGATATTTTTACCGTCTTATCTCCGATACTGGGTTTTGAGGAGTATAGCCGATTTACCCTTATTAAGGACGAGGAGATTGGCGAGGGTATCTGTTGGCTACAGTCGGTAGAGGAACCGGGTATATGTTTTATACTCATAGCCGCAACAGGGCTTGATGATTATAGCTTTGAGATAACACAGCAGATGCATGAACAGCTTGAGATAGAGGCAGAGGGTGCACTATCCCTATGCTACTGCATAGCCGTTATCGGTGCCGAACCCTCACAGTGCACCGTTAACAAAAAGGCACCTATAATATTCAACCCCGAAAAGAAAAGTTTCGGCCAGTATGTGCTTGATGAGAATTTTCCGATACGTGCTCCGCTTTCCGCGGCACAGCAGGAGGAGGTATAGCCATGCTTGTACTATCAAGGCGAGAAGGCGAATCTATCAAGATAGGAGACGACATTACCCTTGTATTGTACGAGGTGCAGGGTGATAGGGTACGCCTAGGTATCGATGCACCTAAAGATGTTGCAATAGTACGCAGTGAACTTTTACAGATAGCTAAGGAGAATAAGGAGGCAGCCGTAGCCGCCGTTAAAAATATTCGCAGTGTCATCGAGGGTTTAGGGATCGACAAGGGTTAAGGGCTATCAATAGTTAGTTTTAGGCAGTTGCAGAAGTTGGTTCTGGTTATGTTTACTAATCTTCTCGGGCTTTGCAATATATAGCGTAACCATATTTCTTAGATTTAGGCGCTCCTCTACTATAACGGTGTATTTTTTAAGGCTAATAGGTGTATTAGTATCTATATAAAGGCGTGTTCCTATTGCAATATCCTCTATCGAGGTAAAGTTGCAAACCTCGTCATCTATACGGGTGATACTAATATCATACTCCTCTCCACGCTTAAACATTCCCACCTTATCGGTAGCATAGGTTTTTATCGCCGCATTCTGTGAGAGTATACGCATAAGCTGCTTCATTCCCTCACTTTCTGTATTACAAATCCCTACTATTCCACGTCCGTAAAAACTTACCTTGCCCACAAGCGAGGTAAATGTTCCGTTTAGAGTATTTACAATGATTCCTATCGTAGCACCGGGATCAAGGCGGGAAAGCTCGTTACTCTTAAACTCTAACTCACCCGGGGTGGGTGAAAGGGTTAGTAGCCCATGTGCCTCGGTTTCTCCCGAGTTGCCCACAAGCTCCGCTAACATTGCAATTGGTTCTATCTGCATAACAAACCTCATCTAAGGATTTTTTAACATGAGTACTGGTAATCTTTCGGCAATTGCCGAACTGCTAGAAAAAAAACGTCTGCTCCTGCTTGATATGGAGCAGTTTAGTGCCGTAGCTGTTGATAAGAACGATATCGCTACCGCACTTGATGGTCGTGCAAAGGTTATAGCCGAGATCGACCTGTTGGACACAGAAACCGAAAGGCTTATTGCCACCTGCGAAAAGGAGCACAAAGATATTCGCAAGGCATTAAAGAACAGCTGTAACAGAGGTGATCTTGCACAGGCTCTGTTGCCTATTTTTGATGCTGCACAGCTAAACTTTTCGATTCTTAACAGAATAAAAACCCTATCTGATGAGATGACTAAAAAGATGGATAAAGGTTTTGTCGCTGTTAAAAACAACATAAAGCTGAACAATCAAAAGACAAAGATTACAAAATATTTTTCCAACGAAAAGGTTAAAATATTTAGGGAACGTGGTTAGGATAACTGGACTTGAACCAACCTATTGCTATCACAGCTGGCAGAAGTTATCGGGGTGTAGTAAACCTATCATTGTAGCTTTGTAGTGTTAGGAAAAGTGTTCCAAAATATGAGCATAATTCGAAGAATTATTAAAGCCATATTTTGGGTAACGCTTTCTAATGCGTATATGTAAGGCATCGAAGGTCTGCTATTCGAAATAGCAGCGTTTTTGGTTACTTTTCACGTGAAAAGTAACACGCAATAGCGTAAATAATTCAAACGATTTCTCCGCAGAGAAATTTTCAATAACGCCTATAAATCTGGTTCGGATTTACAATGCTCCCACTAAAAACCCCTACCTCTCGGCTTTTAGTCTGGGAGGTTTTTTTTATAATCTTTTAGTGCTGCTATAGCCCTGTTTGCAATATTCTCGTACCGCAGCTTTTTATCACGTATTCGCTCGGCAAGTGGTGGTAAAAGCCCCATGGCGGCACCCTGCGGCTGAAAATCTTTATTCTCGGTTAGGATATATCGCATTAGGCCACCGCACATAGTTTCGGGTGGTGGTAGCTCTGCCTGCCTACCGGTTAACCTATCAAGGGCAAACCTTGCGGCAAGTAGCCCACAACTTATCGATTCGCTATAACCCTCAAAGCCGGTAATTCCCCCTGCCATAAAGATATTAGGATGTGCCTTTAACGAGAGGTCAGCGTTTAATAGTTTTGGGCTATCTAAAAAGCTGTTTCGGTGCATAACACCAAAGCGCACATATTCTGCATCGGCCAGCGCAGGTATCAGCCCAAACACCCTGCGTTGTTCGGCAAACTTTAGGTTTGTCTGGCAACCCACAAGGTTAAACAGCCTGCCCTCGTTATCCTCTCTACGAAGCTGTAGGTTTGCAAACGGGCGGCGGTCGGTCTTTGGGTCGGTAAGGCCTACCGGCTTAAAAGGCCCAAAACGTGGGCTATCCTCTCCCCTGCCGGCTAGTACCTCTATCGGCATACATCCCTCATATACCCTATCAAAATCATGCAGCGGCGCACGCTCGGCCGCCACCAGCTCCTTAATAAAGTTATAGTATTGATCCCTATCGAGTGGGCAGTTTATATAATCATCCCCACCAC
>CAYJOX010000041.1:4856-10267 GCA_964371915.1 uncultured Oscillospiraceae bacterium | reverse complement strand
TTGTATACGTACTGTTCCAGTTCGCACTAATGGCAGCAGCCGGCAACAAGAACAAGGACGATGAGAAGAACAACGCAGCACAGGCTTAAATTCCTTCAAAATATGATCTAGAAATAGATTATACCCATAATTTAATAACATTCCTCCAAAATGTTATACCTTAAATCCCCCGCAGATATACCTGCGGGGGATTTAACTTTATAAAGAGGGTAGGGCTAGTTGTTACTTCAACCGGCCCTACCCTTATCTATGCGATATTAATTATTTCCTTAGATGTTTTGCCATTATTAAATCTTCCTTTTTGATATGGTTTATTAGCCAATCGCCAAGCATTCTTGTTATCTTTGTAACGATAGCCATATCGGTGGGATTCTTTTTGTGTTCCTGGTATACCGTGTTTATGGTTTCTTTAAAGCTATCGTGCTTATGCTTATGTGCCGCATAGCCGGAAAAGTTAGAGCTTAGTTGCAACCTCTCTTCATCTGCAAGGTGGGTAGCTGTGTAACCCACAAGGAAGGATAATGTTTTAGAGATCTCCTGCACACCTTCTGCCTTTAGGCAGGCGGAGGTGAGCTTATTTATCACCTCAATCAGTTCACGGTGTTGCTTGTCTATAACAGAGTTACCGGTTTCCAGATCCTTTGTAAAAACATACATCTTTATCACTCCTTTGTTTATACTACTGATTATTAATTCTCTCAATAGATTCTACAAGATATTCCTTACGGCTAAATACAAGATTAAGTATCAACGACATGTACTTAACGACAAAGGTAAGTATTAAAAATACCCCGAAAAAGCCAAACGATAGCAGTGCCATTGTAGTTGTCCAACCGGCAATAGGATCACCTATAAACCATATAACTACAGTATAGGTAGCACAAAACATTAAAAGCCCTATCATAGTGGCGCAGAGTATCATGCTTACCTTAGCGGCAATATCGGTAAATAATATCAGGCTGTTAGTGGCAAGATCTCGTTTCGCCTTACCGCTTGAAAGGTTATGGTTAAGCTCATTGTTTGGTGTATAGTCTACATCACCTATCTTAAGGCCGGAGGCAGCGCATACAGCCTTACGGTAGACAGTCTTTATGCCAATCTCCTTCATCCGATTTATTGCGCGGCGACTTACTATAGAAAGATGCGAGGTTTTTAATTTATAATCATAGTTTGAAAAGCGATTAAAAACACCATAAAAAAACCTTGACGATGTGCGTACCCCTTTACTCGGTACGGCAAAAACTATATCGTGCCCCATTAGTGATTTTTGGTATAGTTGGTAGATAAGTGTAAGGTTGTAGTCGCATCTTGTATCGTCAAACTGAAATACAAAGTCGCCTATGGCAAGGTCAACAGCGGCTACTATTGCGGCCTCCAACCCTTGATGAAAGCTGGTATTAATAATCGTTACATTTTCAAGGCCGGCATTACGTATTGTCTGCACCGTATTATCGGTAGAACAATCATTAACACAGATAAGCTCATACACCTCGAAATGACGGCTAAATATTTCCTGCATGCCGGATAAAAACTGCACGACGTTACTCTCGCAGTTGTAACAGTACACTACGGCAGACACAAAGTTTTTTTCCCTGTCACTCACTACTCAGAACCTCCATTAAATCATATACGGTGTTTATCTTGCCGGAAAGAACGCTAACAAATGTAGGGCCTTTGGACAACGTTTTAATTACAGTAGGGCGGCTATCGTCTATCTCGCTAAGCTTTAGTATAGGTTTAACCGAGAATAGCGAGCTATGATAATCGAAAGAAAATACATCCTTTAGATATTTTCTTGCAAGCTGGGACATGTATCCATAGGCAGTTTTGGGTTTATGCTCACAGCTGTTACAGTTACCAAGGCGCTGTGGGCTACAATACCCCCCTGCCTTTTGCATACAGGGGAACTGCGGTAACCGCTCATGGCTGGTAAGGTGTGGTGTAAATGTAACCGAGGTAAGCGAGTGCAAGCCGCTTTTTCCAAAAGGCATTATGGAGAAAAAAGGCCCATCCATAACGGTTACTCCTACATTTTCAAGCAGGCCGTTTACCCTGCAAAGTATTATCTCGCATAGCTCATATTTTATAGGGAAGGGGTCAAACCCTGCAAGGGTATTAATCTGGTTAACCGAGGCATAGGTAGAATTTAAAACAAACTTACTACTAAAGCACTCGCCGGTTTTTAAGGTTATATCATACCGAGAACCGGCCGCCTGAATAGAGGTTATATCGGTGTCGTATAGTATATCTATATTATCTTGTAGCTCCTGCACATCCTTTTGTAGGTAGCCTAACAGTATCTCATGGTCATAGGTGTACTCCCTTGTTATGAAGCACCCATCGCACAGGTCAGGCTTAAAGTAGCTGTCCGGCGATGTCTCTGTACATGGTATTCGGCAATCACTGCAAAATTTTTTAAAGCAGCCGGCATTCGTAAAGGAGTAGTTTACAGAGGTAGCATATATTTTAGTAAAATCGTTCTTGATACTATCGGGGTAATCGTTACAAAATCGCTCAAAATAGCCGTTTGATTTTGCGGCGGTAGAAAGGCTGCGGGGGTAGTGGTAACCCATATGAACACGTGCCTGATTAATATAGGTAGCACGAGAAAAAGGTTTCTCATCGCATTCTAATACTAAAACCTTTTCGCCTCTCTTAGCTGTAAACACAGCACTATATAGCCCGTATAAGCCGGCGCCTATTATAATCTTATCATAACACTTCATCTTTTATTATCCGGTTTATACCTTCCCATCGCATTTAAAACCAGTATCCGCATAAGCTCAACATTACCCTTAATAGGGCTAATCTTTGTAGGAACCTTTCCTTTTTTAGGATATTTTCGCTCTACCGGTACCTCACAACAATGCATCTTAAGCTGTGATGCACGTGTAGATAGATATGCAAGTAGCTCGTAGCCGGAAAAAATCTTGCGAAGCGGCTTTACCCTTGGGTGTGTGAGGTAGTGCATTGAATAGCCTCTAAAGTTGTTGGTAGTATCGGTAAACCTTTCTCCTGCGGTAAGAGATATTACCGGTGCATGTATTATCGTAACCGCAATATGCCTTATAAAAGGTGTGTTTTCTGCAACTCCACCTATAACATAACGTGATCCCTGTACAAAGTCATAGCCTTGCTTTAGCCTAGCTATAATTCTATCACAGTGCTCTATAGAATCCTTATTATTACCATCTATGGTGAGTACGCCTTTATATCTTCGTTGCATAGCGAGATGTATGCCGGTGCGCAGCTGTGCACCCTGCCTGCCCTCACCCCTTTTAATGAGGAGAGTGTTTACTGAATATTTTTTTAGCATTTCATGCTCTACACCGCCATCGCTCGAGCCACCATCACAGATGATTATATCTACAAGCTCAGGCACGCCATGCTCTGCGGCACGCTTAAGCTGTGCCGTTATATTATTTTTCTCGTTTATTATCGGTATAAGTAGGCAGTAGTCCGAACGCTTATCCGAAAATTCAAAGCAATCATAATCCGGTACACCTTTTACCGACCGTTTTTTTGTCTCGGTCATCCAAAATACTCCACTAAATATTTTACGGCCGCCTCAACCCTGCCTAGATCACCCAGGTTTTTCATCTCGATAGAAATATACCCATCATATTTAATATCGGCTAAAACATCACGTAGCTGTAGATGGATAGGGTGGGGGTCTATATACTCAAGGTAAGGCACACTTAGATGGACATGGTTAACGAGATGGCTATACTCTGTAAGCATTTTAGGAGATTCTTCCATAAAGATCATAGTACCTATATCTATATTAACCTTTAAACCCTTACTGTTTATGCCCTCGACAAATCGCAAGGTATCCAGCGTCTCGTTTAAAAAGTTAGTGCCATAGATGTCAGGGTTTGCCTCTACCGCAAAAACGGTGCCGTTATTCAAAGCATACTCTCCGAGCCGATATAGGAATTCTGCCGCAATATCCTCTGCATGTTCCTTTGAAATATTGTCCGGAATTTTGCGGTTTTTAGGGCAACCGAACACTATGTTGCCTATTCCGGCTGCGGCCGCAAAATCTATAGCCTTAAAGCTGTAAAGAAATAGCTCTTCACGCTGCGCATCGTTAAATATACTCTCGTTACGGCCATACCATATGCTTTGCATACTGGCAAAGGCAATATCATACTGCTTCCTTAAACGCTCTCTTAACCCTTTAACCTCTGATATTGCGGAATACGGGTTATCAAAAAGGCGAGTAGGTGCTATCTCAAGGCCGGTAACCCCCTGCGCCTGCAAAAAAGCATACATCTGCTCGTCGTTTTGCTTATCCCATGCTATGTTTGATATGCAAAGCTTCATATGCTATACCCCGTTACAAAACTTTTAATTTCACCGAGTACCGCCTCTTTACCGTAAAGATAGCCGTTAGCACCGCCATAAAGATCACACCACTGCGATTTAAAGTTGTAGTAGGGGGGCTGTTTAGCCAGCTCGTTTACAAATACATCACCTGTAAGATAGTGGTATAGCTCGGCGGCCGAGATAGGTTCGGTGGATATATTTAATACCTTTATATCGTTTTTAATGGCGGTAGCTATATCGGAGTATAGCCTTGCTAGGTTGTAAAACTGAAACACAGCACGGCTATCGGTAAAGTTTAGGGCCGAAAAGTTAAGCTCCCTAAATAGGTTGCATGCCTGCACCCTGTCGATATCCGCATTAAGTTTGTAAAAACCGTTGTCCTGTTTTGAATACAAATCGTATATTTTGCCGTTAATTTTACCAAGTTCCGCAATTTTTTCGCCGGTTAATAGTGCCGGAATATAGGAAATATAATCATAGATAAAGTTCTTCTTTATATTTTTCCCAAACAATCCGGGTAGGCGAATTATATGATGGTTGTTAAAGTTTTCTGCCACATAACGCTCTAGCCATAATCTGTTTGCACCATATGGGGCGGATGAGGCTACCAAATCACCCTCGGTAAGGTTGTCTGTCCTTTCGTATACATCTACGGTGGATATTAAAACAACACGGCTTGGGTTAATTTTTTTAATATTATCGGCGGCCTGCACCACACGCTCTTTATCCTTTTGTGGGAACTTATCGGCTAGAAATTTTTCTGCCGGCAAACCGCTGTAATACAGCACATCGGGGGAGGTCCCGAAGGCCTCCCCGATATTTTTGCTGTTATATTGATGCGAAAAATCGCCATGTTCTTTTAGGTTGGAACCGACAAAACCGCTGAATCCAACTAAAGAGGCCATAAAGATCTCCTTTATATTTAATTCTTATCAGACTACCGGAGCCGCAGGATCGATAACATGGGAACCGGTGCAGACAGGGGGAAGATTATCTCTTTTATAGTAGCCTGTTGCACGTGGGCAGCCCTCTACGGCTAGGTGCCCCGAGGTGGTGCAGTACGCCATCTCAACAACCTTTTC
>CAYJOX010000041.1:0-4846 GCA_964371915.1 uncultured Oscillospiraceae bacterium | reverse complement strand
CCTTTTCGGATGTTGGGAATGCTAAAAACTCTAGATCCCCCTGTGCTACATTCATAATCTCCTGCCAAGATCTGGTGGGCGGGTGAATATCGTAGTCTGAACCGCTCCAGTATAGCTCCTGTGGGTCATCATAGCCCCACCAGGTGGCTGTCGAATAGTAGGGGGTAACACCGATAAACCAGTGGTCTTTGTCATCAGATGTTGTACCGGTTTTACCTACGGCCGGTATTCTATCCGGCATCATTCCATAGCCGGTACCCTGTGATGTTGAAAGAACAGTCTCAAGCATCTTGTTCATTATCATAGCCGTTTCCGCCTTAATTGCCTGGGTAGTTGTTACGATAGGCTCCATGACGAACTCGCCGTTAAAATCCTCTATACTGGTGTAGCTATGGGGCGTGGTGTATTTACCACCGTTGCCAAATATGGTATAGGCGGCGGCCATCTCCATAGGGGAGACGCCCTCTGTCATAGCTCCGAGCGAAAGCGGCGCAAGGCCTAGGTCTGTATAAACACCGGTGTCGGTTGTCTTAGATTCGTACAATGTGCTAATCTGTAAAGTTTCGGTTAAAAAGTCGAAGCTTATGTCTACACCAAGCCTATCAAGCACACGTACAGCGGTAGTGTTAAGCGAGCGTGCAAGTGCCGATTGTACAGTTACCCATTGCCCGGATGTTCGGCCACCATAGTTGCTTGGCCATTCTACCCCGCCTGTCTCGGGTGATGCAGGTAGAGGTGAATCGATAAACAGTGTAGAGTAGGTTATATAGTTATAATCAAGTGCCGGCGCATAGGAGCCAATAGGCTTCATGGTTGAACCGGTCTGCCTTACGCTGTCTACCGCACGGTTTAATATACGGTCATCCTGCTTCTCTCCAAAGCCACCTATAACGGCCGCAATCTCACCATTCATCTTTACCGATACCATTGCAACTTCCGGAACTACCGGTATGGTGTTGCCGGCTTCGTCTAAGATAAGATCGCCGTAAAAGTCCTCTTTATCTGCAAGCATCTCGGGGAAAAATTCACGGTAGTAGCTTTCATCGGTGAACATATCGTCCATGGCTTTCTGTAACGTTAGATCGATAGGAAGATATATTCTTAGGCCACCGTTATAGACAAGGTCGGATGCTTCTTCACGGCTCATACCCTGCTGCTCGACAAAATCATCGATAACATCGGTTATAACCATATCGGTATACCAGCTGTAAACATCCTTGGTACGAATGATATTTCCTTCTTCATCTACAGAGATACTAACCTCGCCTGCTGTAGATTCTTCGCCCTCGGCTGTAGCCTCGTCGGTTGTCTCTACCAGTTCACCGTCCTCGTTTTCTACTACGATTTCGGTAGTTACCGGTGCCTGAGTGCTAATAAGCCCAAGAGGTTGTTCGACAGCAAACTCATATTCCTCCAGTGTCAGATGGCCTACACGGTTCATATGATATAAAACGGTGTTTCGCCTCTCTAGGCAGTTTTCCGGATTATCGTATGGGTCATACTGCACAGGCGATTGTGTAATGCCGGCTATCATGGCTGCCTCGGTGACAGATAGGTCGGACGCACTTTTCCCAAAATAGATGTTTGCAGCGGCCTCTACACCTGCGATGTTATCGGATAGGCGGAAAACATTAAGATACGCCTCGATAATTGTTTCTTTTGAATAGCGGTTTTCGAGTGCCATAGCGCGAAAAATTTCGCGAACTTTACGCATGGCATCAACCTCGGTTTCGTTGGTTATGTTTTTCACCAGCTGCTGCGTTAGGGTAGAAGCACCCTGAGTACCGCCGCCTAAAACCTTGAAAGGAGTATACTCGTTAAGAGCGGCCGCAACGGTACGAACATAGTCAACCCCGTTGTGCTCCCAGAAGGAGTCGTCCTCAACAGCGGTAATAGCGTTAATCATGTTGGGTGAGATATCATCGTAGTTTACCCAGATGCGGTTCTCATCATCAACAAGCCGTTCATACTCCTCATACTCGCCCGTTGTTGGGTTTATTGCATAAAGAATTGTAGTATAGCTTAGCTTTAAGCTACCAAGATCTAATATCTGATCATCCTCTGCGGTTGCCTCTACAACATAAAGGCTGATCATGACAGCAACAATAGAACCGGCTATTACTCCAAAACAGCCAAAGATTACTAACATTCTAAATATCAATAGAAAGA
The DNA here is from genome assembly GCA_964371915.1 of uncultured Oscillospiraceae bacterium. Taxonomy (GTDB): domain Bacteria; phylum Bacillota; class Clostridia; order Oscillospirales; family Ruminococcaceae; genus CAYJBH01. The sequence goes on along the minus strand of CAYJOX010000041.1, from coordinate 2,677 downwards.
AATTTAATATTCCTCTGCCTATTGCACTACCGACAGACCTTGTGGGTGTAGGCCGTGGTGTTCGACGTTGAGGGTTGTTTGCCATAAATTATAAACTCCGTAATATATAGTAAGATGGGCGAAAAACGCCTATAAATTATTTTACCACAATAATACCCTTTTGACCATACAAAAGTATAAATTTTCATAAATTTGTCAACACTACCTACGAAATACCATATTTGAGGTGATATTATGAAAAGGTGGTTAAGCCTTTTAGGCGCAACTGCGATAGTAATTATGCTTGGTGCGGGAATTAGAATAGTTGTTCCGGCACAAAAACCGGCAGTAGAGGTGCCTATAGAACAAGGTGATCTGCCAAACCCGACAAATGTCATAGAGGTCGAGAACAGTTCGATAGCTCAAGCCTCCTCAGGGCAGGAGGAGCAGGATACTGTAGATGGCTACTATCATCTTGCGAGAATGGGTAGCATGGTTGCGCTTTTTGATGAGGAGGGTGCTGTTCTAGAGGTGTATGAAATCTATCTACATCTTCTTCCGCCTGAGGATGTAGATGCTTTAAACCATGGCATAAAGATAGAGAGTGAGCAACAGCTACGCCAACTGCTTGAAGATTTTGGAGGTTAGCTACTCGGTGTCGCCCCCCTGTGGCAATGATACCTGAATATCATCAGCTGTGCTTTCCGGCAGGCTTTCTACCGATTTAAGTTTGCGCTGTATCTGCCTTGTTCTAACCCCCACAAGGGCTTCAAGGTCATCCTGTGCAAGCCTTAGGCGGTTTTGTGTCTGTTCAAGCGCCTTGCCAAATGTCTCAAACTCTGATTTGACCGAGGATAACACCTGCCATACCTCGGAGGATCGTTTTTGTATCTGCAAGGTTTTAAAGCCCATCTGCAGGCTGGAAAGCAGTGCCGCCATGGTGGTGGGGCCGGCCGGTATCACCCTGTATTCCTGCTGTATCCTTTGCGATATGCCGTGCCTTACAACCTCGGCAAAGAGCCCTTCGGTAGGTAAAAACATAACCGCAAAATCGGTAGTGTAGGGGGGCTCTATGTACTTATTTTTAATATCCTTAGCAAAGCCTAATATTGCCTGCTCTAGTGCCTTTTTTGCCGCTGTTATGGCCGCCGCATCTGCCTGCTCGTAGGCATCGGTAAGCTGAAGGTATCTATCGGCCGGGAACTTTGCATCTATAGGCAAAAGAACATGCTCACTCTCGTTGCCGGGAAGTTTAATACAAAACTCTACCCTTTCGCCACTACGTGGGCGGGGAGGGTGGTTTACATAATATTGTTCCCTTGTCAGCATCTCCTCCAATATGGCGGCAAGCTGTGTTTCACCGAGGATTCCCCTTGTCTTAACACCGGATAAAACCTTTTTAAGATCACCCACCCCTACGGCAAGGTTTTGCATCTCCCCAAGCCCTTTGTAAACCTGCTCTAACCGCTCGCTTACAAGCGAAAAGGATTGGTTTAGGCGCTCGTTAAGGGTTTTTTGTAGCTTTTGGTCAACCGTCTGGCGCATCTCCTCCAGTTTTTTTTCGTTCTCCTCGGTTAAAGTTTTTAGCCTTGTTTCCATAGTGTTGCGTACATTTTCCAGCATCTGGTTGCTCTGCATGGTGTAGTTACTAAAAGCCTCCGCAAGGCGTTTTTGTTGCCCCTCTACACTGCTTTGTAGCATCTCCTGGCGTGAGGAAAGCCCGCTCGAAAGCTCCTTTAAAACAGCCCCCTGCCTTGCAGATAGCTGTTCCGACATCATATTTTGCACCTCCGCATGGGAGCGAAGCGCCTGTGAAAGTGTCTCACCCTGCTCTAAGCGAGACCTACGAAACTGCTCCTCCAGTAACCCTGCAATAACCTCCCGCTCGGAGCGTAGCGCCTTTAACATATAGATTAAAACAACTGTTACAGCCACTGCAAGTATCGCAATTAATATTATTGATATATACTCCATGCTAAGCACCCCATATAATTTTTATAGCTTTATTATATATGATATTAAAGCTATTATCAAGTATCAGCAGGTTGATTGCCTCGTGTAAGATTTTTTATCCAGTCGAAGCGGTTCACCTTAAACACGGCCACTATGCATTTTAAAAGCTGGTCTATCTTTAGCGTCGCAAACACAATAGCCGGCGGAGCACCGAGAAAGAAGGCGGCAGACGATAGGGGAATAACAACCAAGAATACAAAGATAACATCTAGCCTAAACACAAATGAAATATCACCGCCTGCCTTAACAAGCCCCGAAAGATTGGTCGATTGATAGCATGTGCCCATGAGGGTAACTGCAAGTATAGATATAAATATTACTGCCTGTTCTCTGGCCCCCTCGCTCACCCCGTAAAGCCCTACAAATGCTGTTTTGAGCAGGTATATTGATGCGCCGCTTAATATGGCTATTATTATAAATATTAACTGCACGGTGCGAGCATATTCCTTAACCTTATCTATCAATCCGCTGCCTACGGTCTTTGCAGTTATTACGGCCACAGCACCGGATAGTCCGCTCATCCATACATAGGCAAGGTTGTTCATGCTTTCGGCTATACTTACTGCCGCAACAATATCTGCACTAAAGCGCCCCAGTATAATGCCCTGCACAATCCCGTTTATAGCCCATACAATATTGCCGGCCACAATAGGGGTGCTGTTGCGAAGAAAATCTATGGTTAAGG
>CAYJOX010000040.1:0-10420 GCA_964371915.1 uncultured Oscillospiraceae bacterium | reverse complement strand
AGACACCGCCCTTTCACGGCGGAATCACGAGTTCGATTCTCGTACGGGTCACCACATCCAAATGCGCTATTTATTTTTAGATTTTTGAAAATTCACCTAGCGCAAAAAGAGATAATTTTTTAACCTCGAGTATCTCGAGGTTTTTTTCTCAATATTATACATATAATTAATTATATTACTACCAAAGAGGTTTGCATGAAAAAGATAACGCCTTACCTGCTTTCATTTATACTGCTTGTATCCTGCGGCACCACACCACCGGTTCAGCCGGAGCCTGAAATTATAGAGGAGCCTCAACCAATTACTCTCACCGTTTCGGTTGATAGCCTGCCAACACAATATGACCCTATAACAACCACCCTTGGCACAGTATCTCCGGTTTTCACGGCCTGCTATGAGGGCCTGTTTACCTATGATAGTGTCACGGGTGTACTTGTGCCTGCAATTTGTAATGATTACAGTGTAAGTGATGACGGTTTAACATACACCTTCAACCTACGAACTAATGCAAAATATTCAAACGGCGATCCTATCTACGCAGATGATTTTGCCACCACCTTTTTCAAGCTTCTTGATGGAGAGGGCGACCCTCTTATCACAGAGATGCTTTCACAGATTATCGTAGGGGCAGATAGCTATGTCTTGCCTACAACCGAACAGCCGGAAGACTTTACCAAGGCTGATGTAGCAATTTATGCCAACGGAGAGTATGAACTTGAAATAATATTAAGCGAGCCGGTGGCGGATTTCACAGCGATGCTTGCTTCCCCTGTTTTTGCACCTACCTACAGCGGCAATAATCTGCCGGCAGAGGGTGATAAATCACAGGATCTGCAACCCATACTTGTTACCAGCGGCCCATTCACTATTGCATCTGCCAGCACCGATGAAGTAGTGGCAATTAAAAATAATAACTATTATAATATGCTTGAAGTTACGGTAGAGCAGGTTGTTTTTTCATCCGGAATACTTGATGAATCGCTTGACTTTGCAGGCAAAACCCTTAATGTTGTAACCGACCCCGATAATATAATTTGTGATGCATTCCCGGCTATGGTTACCGAGGTACCAAGCTTTACTACCGCCTATATTAGTTTTAATACTCGCAAAAGCCCTACCAACAATGTTTTGGTTAGGGATGCACTTAGCCATGCAGTTAACCGCGAGGGTTTGGCGCAAGAATCTCTTACCGATGCCGTTCTACCCGCAACAGGGTTTGTCCCCCCTGGTTATATTTACGGTGAAAATGATTTTGTAGATGTGCTGGAGCGTAACAGCTTTAACACACGAGATAGTTATGACGATGTACAGCAGCTACTCGATACTGCACGTTTCCCTGAGGGGCAGGGGCTAAGGCTATCTATGATTGTTAAAAGGGATGACCCATATCTTAACTATTACAATGTTATGGTTGCGGATATTGCGGAGATTACCGGCGGTGATATCGATCTGATAGAGCTTAGTGACAATGAGTTTGATGATGCAATAGCTACCGGTAACTACAATATGGCCGTGAGTTACAAAACTGCCCACACACTACATCCGGTGAATATGTTAGATATGTTTACTACAGACCATATGGATAACCTAACAGGATATAGCGACAATGTATATAATGACATGATAGAGAATTCGGCTATTAATCCGCTCGGAATAGGCCAGCAGGAAACTTTACAGGATGCAGAGGTGCACCTGATGGCAAACATGCCCGCAATGCCATTGTTCCACCCTATTCAAAAAGTTTTAATAAACAATAACACCGATGCTGTACTTTTAAATGCACTAGGAAACCTTTATATTACAAACGCATTCGTAGATGTTGAGGACGATTTGTATCAGGTTGACGGTTTTTAATGTACTGCTGTTATGTACTGCTCTGTGCAGATAACACGCTATATACCGGTTACACTACAAGCGATGTTACACGCAGGTTAGGGCTACACAATGCCGCAAAGGGCGCAAAATACACAGCCTCACGGCGCCCGTTAAGGCTATTACATCGTTGGGAATTTGAAACAAGGAGCGGTGCAATGTCACAGGAAGCAAAATTTAAGAACCTTAGCCGTGAGGCAAAACTTAAACGTATTGCAATGGAGGCAGAACCCTCTATCCGGCCGGCAACCCCGGCAGAGGCCGACATCGCACTAAATATATTGCTTACCGGAAAAAAATCCCTCTGCGAGGCAGCCGTTGACCAATGGCAGAATGATTATCTTAAAAAGGAACTTATAGAGACGGATATATCTTTAGGCGAAAGCTACCTTTTATTTTTCGAGGATGTTGCCGTAGCAAGCTTTGTGTTTACCGATAAGGCCGATTCTGCCTATGATAAAAGCGGGGCATATCTGATAGACCCGCCCTATACCTCTTTACATAGAGTTGCCGTACTGCCGGAGTTTAAAGGGCTTGGAGTAGGCGGAATGATTGTAGATTATTGTATAAAGAAAAGTAGTGAGATGGGTGTTTGTGGTTTTAGATGTGACACCCACGAGCAGAATAAATCTATGCGTAGAATGCTTACAAAAAACGGTTTTATAGACCGTGGCCCAATCACACTAGAAGATGGCTCACCAAGGGTTGCTTACGAGCTAAGTTTGGGCTAACATCTCAAACCTACCTGTTGTCTCAACCGGCAGATGTAATTACCCAATTAAATTTAATTATCCCCCTATAAACCCTTTTCAGGATTATAGGGGGATAACTTATATACCGTGCTACTGCGCCTGTGTATAGTTTATTGCCTTTGCGTGGGTGCAGGCTATAAAATCCTTTTCGGTTAGTTTTAGCCTCTCGGTATGTTGCGGGGTGTAGATAATAACCGCCTCGTCTACCTCGGTTTTCATCGAAAGGTTGTTTTCCGATTTGTATTTTCTTACCTCGGCGATAGCCTTTATTACAATATCGCCAAACTCTAAAATCTCTGCATCTACCGTATCGGGGTTAACCCACTCGGTATTATGAATTGACAATGTTCCCTCGAAATCTTTAAAGCCTTTTAGATAGATATACTCTGTTTCATGCGGCACATAAACGGCATACATCTTAAGCACGTTAAACAGGCAGTAGTAGATTGCTTTTTGAGCCGATTTACGTTCCTGCTCGCCATGTATCTCCGGCTTATACAAGCGCTCCTTAACTATCTCTATATAGTTATCGCATAGGTCTTTCCAGAATAGATCGTCTATCACCTTTCTTGCGAGGCCTACCTCGTACTCGTCCAGTAGAGCCTTTGTAGCTATAACGGCCTCGTTAGTCCTCTCGATAATCCAGCGGTCTATCGGTAGCATCTGTGCAACCTCATGCGCCGGGTCGTAATCGGTAAGGTGAGAGAGTACAAACTTAGCGGAGTTCCATAACTTAGTAATAAAGCGGCGGGAGTTATCCTGCATATCCTGAACATCAAAATAGGTATCGGTACCAAGACGTGCGTTTGCCGCCCAATACCTTATTGCATCTGCCGAGTACTGCTTTATCAGCTCGGCCGGTGATAGCTGGGAGTTCTGCTTTGATTTGCTTATCTTCTCTCCCGGTTTTGCAAGCACAAAGCCGCATATCATTGCATCTTTCCAGGGTATATCGCCGGTATGATAAAGGCTTTTGGTTATGGTGTAAAAAGCCCATGTCCTTATAATCTCGTGCGCCTGCGTCCTCATCGACATAGGGATAAAGGTATCCTCAAGGCCGTATTTTTTAGCGGTATCCTCGTTAATCTGTGGTGTAATACTGGAGGTGGCCCATGTATCAAACACCGCACTCTCCGGCACAAAGCTTGTGCAGCCACACTCACAACTTCCTTTATACTCTACCTCAAGCGGGTTTACAGGCAGATCCTTCTCCTCGGCAAATACCGGTTTGTTGCACTCCTCACAGTACCATACCGGAAAAGGCACACCGAAATATCTCTGGCGGGATATACACCAGTCCCACTTAAGGTTCTCTACCCAGGATGTATATCTTGCCTTCATATGTGCAGGATAGCAGTTTATCCTATCCCCTGCATCTAAAAGCTCCTGTTTTTTGTTAAGCACATCTATATACCACTGGCGGGAGGGGAGAATCTCTACATCTGTTCCACAGCGCTCATGTATCGAAACTACATGTGTAATGCTATCAGACTTAACAAGTAGCTCCTTCTCGGCAAGTAGCCTTACAACCTCTTTACGGGCGGCGGCCGTCTTTAATCCACCGATAAACGGCACCTCCGGCACTATCTTACCGTATGGCAGTAGCGAGCGTTTAAACTCTAGATCGTACTGCTCTACCCACTCGGCATCGGTAGAATCACCAAAGGTGGCACACATAACTGCGCCGGTTCCCTTTTCTATCGAAACCTTCTCGTCCGCCATTAGCGGCACCTCAAAATCAAACAGTGGTACCTTAACCTGTTTTCCGATAAGGTTTTTGTACCTATCATCATCCGGATTAACAAAAATGCAAACTACAGAATATAAAAGCTCCGGCCTTGTGGTTGCAATTATTAGTGGCTCACCCTCTATCTCAAACACAAGGTGGTGGAACTGGGAGTCACAATCCTTAGAATCTAGCTCCGCCTGTGCAATAGAGGTTTGGCACTCGGTACACCAAAGCACCGGTGATTCCTTTATATAGGCATGCCCTTTTTTTGCAAGCTCTAAAAACGACTTTTGAGAAAGCCTCTGGGTATTATCGCTAACGGTGGAGTATTGCAGGTTCCAATCGCAGGAAAAACCGAGCGAGCTCCATAGCTCGAAAAACTCCTTCTCATATTTACCGGTTACCTCGATACATTTTTTAGAAAACTCACTGCGGGACATATTGCGAGCCTGAGTTTTTGTCTCCCTCTCAACAAGGCGCTCGGACGGTAGGCCGTTATCGTCAAAACCAAACGGATAAAACACATTATGACCTGTCATCCTGCGGTATCTCGCAATCATCTCGGCCTGTGTGTAGCTAAATATATGCCCTATATGCAGGCTACCGCTAACCGTAGGCGGCGGTGTATCTATAGAATAGATAGGCTTGCTATCATCCTTTTTAAAATCGTAAATCTTGTTGTCGGACCAGTATTTCTGCATGTCCTTCTCAACAGCAAGGCCGTCATATCTCTTTTCAAATTCCTGCACTTTCGGCTCCTTCGATAAAAAAACACCCGGTGGGTGACGTATATATACACTATAATTTTATCATTCAGACCCCATTTTGTCAATATCAAACGAATTGTATAGCAATTTGTTTGACATAGCACCGCCTAACTGATATAATTAAACGGTATAGACTTTGTTTTAAACAGGCTGGTAGCCGTGCATAATTTTATTATCTTTGGAGGAAAACATGTACAAAAAGATCCCTGCAACCCCAAACTATCCCGAACTCGAAAAGGAAGTGCTCGACCTTTGGCATAAAAACGATATTAAGCAAAAGGTATTAAAGCTTAACAGCGATAGTGATAAGGTGTTTTCCTTTTATGAAGGCCCCCCTACCGCTAACGGTGAGCCACATGCAGGGCATGTTTTAACCCGTAGCCTAAAGGATGTTTACACAAGATTTGCCGGAATGAACGGCTATTTTGTCCCCCGCAAAGGCGGTTGGGATACACACGGCCTACCGGTTGAAATTGCGGTAGAAAAATCGCTTAACATCTCCGGCAAACAGGAGATAGAGGAGTTTGGCGTAGAAAAATTTATAGATGAGTGTAAAAAGAACGTATGGCAATGTATCGACCGCTGGAAAGAGTTTAGCGATGCAGTTGGCTACTCGCTCGATCTTGAGGATGATTGCTACAACCCATACGAAAATAGCTATATCGAGAGTGTTTGGTGGTCGCTGAACGAGTTTGATAAAAAAGGCCTACTATATAAAGGGCATAAGGTTCTCCCCTCCTGCCCAAGCTGCCACACCGCACTATCCAGCCACGAGGTTGCACAGGGTTATAAAGATAAAACCGATACCACGCTAACGGTAAAGGCATATTGTGAGGAGCTCTCGGCCTCTTTCCTTGTATGGACAACAACCCCTTGGACACTTCTATCCAACGTTGCTATCTGTGTTAACCCCGAAGAAAAGTATGTAATGGTTAAGGATGAAAACGGCGATAGATATATCTTAGTGGAGGCGCTCGTATCCAAAAACTTTAAGGATGGCGAGGTAGAGATAGTAGAAAGCTATACCGGCAAGGAGCTAGAGGGCTACAGATATGCACCCTTCTTTAGCTTTATGCAGGATTACAAGGGTAAATATCACGAGGTAATAGGCGATAGCTATGTTACCACCGAGGACGGAACAGGTATCGTTCATATTGCACCGGCATTCGGCGAGGACGATAACAGGGTTGCGCATAACTGGGGCATGGGCTTTTTACAGATGGTAACCCCAACCGGCCATTTTACAGAGGATGCAGGTAGTTTTGCCGGAAGATATATCTTCGATGCAAATATCGATGTTATAAAGGATTTAGCCGAGCGTGGCCTTGCCTTTAAAAAGCAAAAGGTTACACACTCCTACCCACACTGCTGGCGTTGCTCCACCCCGCTAATCTATTATGCGAGGGACTCCTGGTTTGTTGCTACGACAAAGTTTAGGGAGGAGCTAATAGGCGCTAACGAGGAGATTAACTGGTTCCCTAAATCATTTAAACAGGGGCGCATGGGCAACTTCCTTAAAAACAATGTAGACTGGTGCCTAAGCCGTGACCGCTACTGGGGTACCCCCCTTAACGTATGGGAGTGTGAGTGTAAAAACTACAAGAGCGTGGGCAGTATCGACGAGCTTGTTGAGCTATCCGGCTGTAGCAAAGATATAGAGCTACACAAACCCTATATCGATGAGGTTAAGATTAAATGCGATAAATGTGGTAAGATGATGAGCCGTGCAAGCGAGGTTATCGACGTTTGGTACGATAGCGGCGCCATGCCGTTTGCACAGCACCACTACCCATTTGAAAACAAGGAGATTTTTGAGGAAAGGTACCCTGCCGACTTTATCTTTGAGGGTTACGACCAGACAAGGGGTTGGTTCTACAGCCTTGAGGCTATTAATGTCGGTATGTTCGGTAAGGCACCGATGAAGAACTGCCTTGCAAACGGCATGATCTGCGATGAAAAGGGCATGAAGATGTCTAAAAGCAAGGGTAACTATGCCGATCCGATGGAGTTTATACGTAGATATGGCGGTGATACCGTTCGTTTCATGTTCTATACAAACTCACAGCCCTACAACGATGTTATCTTTAGCGAGGGCCTGCTTATAGAGACACAACGTAAGTTTATGAACACCCTTTACAGCTGTTACTCCTTCTTTGTGCTCTATGCAAATATCGATAGATATGTAGGCAAAGGCAAGGATATTAAATCGCTACCATTAACCACTATGGATAGGTATATCCTGGCAAAGCTAAACAAGCTTATAGATAACGTTAAAACCATGGTCGGCGACTATATGGCTACCGAGGCCGCACGTGAAATTTCACAGTTTGTAGATTCTCTCTCTAACTGGTATATCCGCCGTAGCAGAAGGCGTTTCTGGGCAGAGGGGGTAACGGCCGATAAAGAGGCGGCTCTTGGCACACTCTACACCGTGCTTACCGCACTTAGCAGAATCTGTGCACCTTTCACCCCATTTATAGCCGAGGATATCTACCAAAACCTAGAGCGCACCTTTGATACAGAGCTACCGGATAGTGTTCACCTATGCGGCTACCCTGTATCGGACAGCGATTTCTTTAACGATTATATCGAGACAAACATGGGCGATACCTATGCATTCTGTGAGCTTGGAAGATCTACCCGTACCGTTAATAACCTTAAGATACGCCAACCGTTACAGAGGATGTATATTAGGGATAACACAAAATCCGAGCCACTGGCAGAGGAGTTTAAGGAGATTATCCGCGACGAGCTGAATATAAAGGAGATTATCGAGAACAACGATATCGATCAGTTCCTATCCTACAACATCAAGCCACAGCTTCGCACACTCGGCCCGAAATACGGCAAACTTATAGGCGATATAAGGGCATACCTCGAAAGCTGTAACAGGCAGGAGCTTGTAGCCTGTATAAATGCAGGTGGAACACACAAGGCAACCATTAAGGATACCGAAGTGGAGTTCTCCCGTGATGATCTTTTGATCACAACAAGTGAGATGGAGGGCTATGCCGGCTCCAGCCTTGAGCATCTAACGATAGTTTTAGATACAAAGATTACACCGGAATTGATAGAGGAATACTACCGCAGGGAGTTTGTATCTAAGGTTAGGGGTTTACGCCGCAAGAGTGATTTTGATATTGTGCAGAAGATATATATCGAGATAGACGGCGATAGCGAGATTGCCGATGTTCTTCTTAAAAATCAGGATCAGCTAAAGGAAGACATCTTTATGCACTCGATAAAGCAGACCGAAGCACTTGATAAGGGCGAGGCTATAGATATCGAGGGTAGAACTATTCAGGTTTATATCTACGTTTAAGAAATACATTAATTTATGGTGGCTGCCGCATTTGCTTTTATTCATCTGCGACAGCCCTTTACTATTTAGCTAATGTGAGATTGTATGAAGTTTTGGCAAAAGAACTATTTCATAACCTTAGTGCTGTTTACCGTGTTTATCTCGGCAAGCTTTATTATACTTTTAACCATGAGCGAGAGCCGTGGTTACAGCATAGAAAGCGAGCAACGGCTTGCAGAACAGCATTATATCGCTCAACTTCTGTCTAACGATGCCGCCTCGGTAGCACAGCGTAGGCCGGAGGCACTACCGGCACTTGCGGCTAGCTATGTAGAGGAGTATCACAGCAGCGGTGTTTTGATCGAAATTACTAACGATGGTGAGGTTTGGGGAAGCCGCCTACCGGCAGGCTCACCCGAGATGATGGAGGTGCCGGCTGTAGGTGAGCGTATGCATATGCTCGCCTATGTTGGAGATGTTCCTTACCTCTATATTACTGCACGCCTGCCACAGCCGGACAGCATTGTTTTAACCTGCGCCTTTGATATGTCGGGCTATTTCAGTAGTACCGAAACACTGCGCCAGCTAAGCATAGTTATCGCAATAGTCGCGGTAGCTGTCCTTGCAGTAATACTATATTTTGTTCTGCGTAAACTTTCAAGACCCATGGAACAGCTTGCCGATGTTGCAAAGATACTCGGCGAGGGTGATTACTCGGCAAGAAGTGATTACAAGGGCGGCGATGAGGTCGGGCGCCTTGCAGTTAGCTTTAATAATCTCGCCCAGAATGTGGAGCAGAATATTAATGTTCTACAGGCAACTGCAGAGGAAAAACAAAACCTTGCCGATACCCTTGCACATGAGATAAGAACCCCTCTAACAGCGGTGGAGGGCTATGCACAGTATCTACAGATTGCCGCTGTAGACGAGGGAGAAAGGCAGGAGTCTTTACAGTATATCATAGAGGAATCTCGGCGGCTTTCTAACATGTGTGCAACGCTATTACAGATGGCATCGCTCAGGGGTGAAAAGGCACGGCGTGAGGAGGTAGAGCTTAACGAACTAATCTTAAAGGCCTACCGCGCCGTGACTACAAGGCGCAGGACAAGCGGCGTAAGGGTAACCACCTATAAAAGGGAGGAAAGCTTTGTTAAGGGGGAATCCATTCTACTCGAAAGCCTAATAATTAACCTGATGGATAATGCCGTAAAAGCCTGTACCGAGGGGGATATGGTTAGGGTGTATACCGAAAAACAGCAGGGTAAAACCCTTTTAATAGTGCAGGATAACGGCTGTGGTATCTCGCCCGAGCAGTTAGAGCATATGGGGGAACAGTTCTACCGCCCCGATAAAGCAAGAAGCAGAGAGCAGGGAGGTGCAGGGCTTGGCATAGCGCTCTGCTACGAGATAGCAAGAAGCCACGATGCAAAAATAACATACGATTCGAAACTTAACGAGGGAACAAAGGTTACCGTAAAATTTACAACTTGATTACATTATGGATATTTTTTCAAAATATGAAGGTGAGATAATAACCCTACAGTAAAACAAGAGAGGATTGTAATGAAAAGATTAATTTCACCTATTTTAGCTGTGGTAACCGCCCTAGCACTCACCGCCTGCACCGAGGCCGAACCACAACAACCGGTAGTAACCCAGGATAATATCGAGCCTACCACCACCGCAGACGAGGTTGTAGAGGCAGTGCAAAGCGAATTAGATTTTAACCACTACTGGCTCGGAGATCTGGATGATGCAACCTTTGTAACAATTTCTGAAAGAACAATGGGAACGGCACCCACAGAGGATGATTATAACTCTTTCTACGAGGAGGCCGCCAAACAGAAAGCGATAAACCCTATTATCACACCGCAGGAGGCGGCAAATATTGCCGGCGAGCTACTTGTAAGCATGTATGGCGCCGAAAAAGATGTGCTGGACCAGCAGATGTTTATGCATGTAGATGAGGATTACTGGGTGGTATATCAGGTTGATTTTA
>CAYJOX010000039.1:0-10664 GCA_964371915.1 uncultured Oscillospiraceae bacterium | reverse complement strand
TCCCGGTGTATCAAGGAATGTTATCGGGTGGCCGTCACGCTCTACCTGATATGCACCTATGTGCTGTGTAATACCGCCGGCCTCGCCTTCGGTAACCGTAGTTTTACGTATTGCATCAAGTATACTTGTTTTACCATGGTCAACGTGGCCCATAACAACAACGATTGGGCAACGTGGCTCGGTATCGAGGGAGGAATCATCCTCCTCGGTAAACAGACGATCCTCGATGGTGAGGGTCACCTCATGGCTTACCTTTGCACCTAGCTCCTCCGCTACAATTGTAGCTGTATCATAATCTACAACATCGGAGAGGGAGGCCATTACGCCAAACCCCATTAATCTTTTTATAACCTCACTTGCGGTAACCTTTAGGCGGCTTGCAAGCTCCGAAACGACAATCTCATCCGGTATGGATATCTTAAGCTGTGCACGACGTGCCTTTTCCAGCTGTATGCGCTGTAGACGTTCTGCCTCTGTCTCACGTTTTTTGCCACCCTGACCCGGGCGGTTCTGTGGTCGGTTTTTAGTAAACTTTTGTTTACCCTGCTGAACATTATCACGCCTACGTTTACCACCGCCGTTGTTAATATTATTTTTCGCAATATCATCATAACGGTCGGTAAATTTATCAAGATTAACATCAACCGCACGGGTATCAATAGTAACGGTTGCGGCAGATTTACCGATAACCTCAATTATCGGCTCCCTGCCGGTAGGCACAAGTTTTTCCATCTTTGGTTTTTGCTGATGTACCTTTTTAGGCTTATGCTTTTGCCCTGCTGCCGCATTATTAGCCTGAACAGGTGCAGTAGCCTGAGGCTTGGGTTCCGCCACATTTTCTTGTGGTGTTACCGCCTTTTCGGCCTTTATCTCCGGTACGGCAGGCTTTGCCGGCGCCTGTGTTGCCGGTGCCTGTGATGCCGGCGCCTTAGGCGCAACCGGTTTTTCCTCTGCCGGTTTTTGTTTAGGTACAGATTTTGTACGTCCTGCACGAACCTCGGCTGCATGCTCTGCCTCAAGCCTTTGGGCATTGGCGGTGCGAACCTCGGCGAAATAATCATCCAGGCTCTTAACCGAATGTTCGGTGGTAAGAGTGTCGTAAAGAGAATTAAGCTCTGCCTCGTTAAGCTCAGTGCCCGGCTTTTTCGGTGTATCGCCGCCGCAAAGAGCCGATACTGCCTTAACGGACAGGCCGAAATCCTTTGCAACATCTGTAACCTTTTGCCTAATTATCATACAATTGCTCCTCTAACGTTTTTGTTATCAGTCCGGCAAAGTTCTCGTCTGTTATCCCGAAAATACCTACCGGTTTTTTAAATATAGTGTCAAAATATGCCATGTCTTGGGTTAGCATCTTTACCTCGGTTACCTGACGTAACCTCTTTAATGTCTTTGGCGACATATCGCTACAGGCTAAAACCAATACCTTGTTTCTTCCTTTCGCCGCGGCGGTAACGGCATCAAAGCCTATTACAAGTGCCCCTGCCCTTCTTGCAAGGGAAAACGCCGATATTAGCCGATCCATCCTATTCCCTCTCTATCTCGGTGGCGAGTATTTCATAGATACTCTCATCTATAGGGGCTTTAAACACCCTATTAAACCTGCGAGATTTAATCACTCTTTTTAGGCAATCGGGGTTTTTGCATAGATAGGCCCCTCGCCCCTGCGCCTTCTTGGTGGGGTCGAAAACCACCTTGTTGTCTATACGCACAATTCTTATAAGAGAGAATTTATCAAAACCACCGTTACAACCCATGCAGTGCCTTACAGGAGTTTTATTAGCCATATCAGCTATCCGATTTAATATCGATAGAGTAGCCGGTAAGATGTGCGGTAAGCCTTGCATTCAGCCCTCTGTTGCCGATGGCAAGCGAGAGTTGGTCGTCCGGCACGGTAACACGGCAGCTACGGCGTTCCTCATCCAGTATCTCAACCGAGATAACCTCGGCCGGTGCGAGTGCCGCTGCTATAAACTCTGCCGGATCATCGCTGTATTTAACGATATCTATCTTCTCGCCATGTAGCTCCTCTACAATGCCGGTAACACGCCCACCACGAGAGCCGATACATGCACCTACCGGATCTACATTCTCGTTATCGGAGTAGACCGCAATCTTTGTGCGCTGGCCTGCCTCACGGCTTATAGCCTTTATCTCAACAATTCCGGATGCAATCTCCGGCACCTCGGTTAAAAACAGTGCCTTTACAAGGCCGGCATCGGTACGGCTAAGCAGTACCTTAGGCCCCTTTTCGGTAACTACAACATCCTGAACATATACTCGAATTAGATCGCCTTCGGTAAATTCCTCTCCCTCCAGCTGCTCGTTCTTTGGTAACATAGCCTCATTCTTGCCTATCTCAAGCGATAACGAACCGCGGCGATGATCAACACGGGTGACCTCCGCTGTGACAAGCTGGTGTATATATGCCTGCATCTCTACAAATAGCTGGCTACGCTCTACCTCTTTAATACCCTGGCGAAAAACCTGTTTTGCATTGGATGCGGCAATACGACGAAATTCCTTTGTGTCAAAGGGAACACTTAATACATCGCCGATAATGGCATCTATCTTATATTCTTTTGCCGATTCTACATCAATCTCTACCTCGGGAATTGCGACGAACTCTACAACCTCCTTGAGTATGTTAACCGAAAACTCCTCTGTATCAGGATTTATCACAACCTCTATACTGTCCTCGGCTACGCCTGCATCCTTTCTAACCGCAATGGTGAGTGCATTCCTTATCTTCTCTATAAGATATTCACTCTTAATGCCGCGCTCACGCTCCAACATGTTTATAGCTTCAAATATTTCGCTGTTCATTTAATACTCCTAAAATAGATTAAGATCATCGTTAAGTTTTACATACCTCACATTCGACAAATTAAAGGTTGCCGGCTCGGTATCGTTGATTGTTATGGTATCTTTGTCCCTATGCTTTAGTATGCCTACATGTTCTTTAGCACCGTTTTCGGCACTGTATAGGGCAACCGTAACCTCCTCGCCCGCCATGCGGTCGAAATGTTCTTGCCTCGACAATCGCCTTCCCAGCCCTGCGGAGGAAACCTCCAGATAGTAGGCATCGGAAATTAGATCAGCCTCGTCTAAAAGTGGGTCTACCCCACGGCTTACCGCCTCACAGTCGTCTATATCAACTGCACGCTCGCCATCTAAAAGTATACGCAAAAAGCGGTTCGGGCCCTCTTTATCCAGCCGAACATCCCATAGATATAGCCCACGCTCCTCTGCAAAAGGTGTGGCCATCTTGGCCACGGCATCTGTTACCCTTGACATTTAATACCTCGAAATAAAAAAGTGAGACTTTTTCGTCCTCACTTTCATCATCAACTATTCATTGCCAAAATTATATCATATAATGCTTATAAATGCAAGTGTTTTTGCCAAAATCCTGTATTTCTAACTTGAATGTAAGATGATTATTTGCTATAATGATACAGAAGTATAAATAAAAATAATAGGAATTGTAATGAAACTTGGAATACTCGGCCTGCCGAATGTCGGCAAGAGCACACTCTTTAACGCTATAACCGGTGCGGGTGCACAGGCTGCAAACTACCCGTTTTGCACTATCGAGCCAAATGTTGGTATCGTGCCTGTTCCGGATGCAAGGCTTGATGCTCTTGCTAAGATGTATAACCCAAAGAAGTTTACCCCTGCCGTAATAGAGTTTGTGGATATCGCCGGCCTTGTGCGTGGCGCAGCCAAAGGCGAGGGATTGGGAAACAAATTCTTGTCCCACGTGCGTGAGGTGGATTCGCTTATACATGTCTGCCGCTGTTTTGACGAGGGGGACGTTGTACATGTTGACGGAAGTGTAGACCCTGTTAGGGACATAGAAACGATAGATATCGAGCTATGCCTTGCCGACCTTGAGCTATGCGAACGCTGGCTTGCAAACAAAAACAAGGCCGCAAAGGCAGATAAAACCGCCCTACTGGATGCCGAGATGTTAAAAAGGCTTTGCGCCCATCTGGAGGAGGGAAAAAACGCAAGGGGTTTTGAAACCCAGACAGAGCAGGAGGCGGAGTTTTTCGCAACTATACCTCTGCTTTCGGCAAAGCCGATAATCTATGCCGCCAATATATCGGAGGATGAGCTTATCTCGGGCGAGGAGAACAAATACCTTGCCTCGGTAAAGGAGCATGCCGATAAGGAGGGTAGCGGCTGTATCGCTATCTGCGCCAAGCTTGAGGCGGAATGTGCCGCACTGCCGCTTGAAGAAAAAGAGGAGTTTTTAAAGGATTTAGGGATAGAAGCCACCGGCCTTGACCGCCTAATTACCGCAAGCTATGCACTGCTTGGGCTGATAAGCTACCTAACTGCCGGCGAGCAGGAGGTAAGGGCATGGACGATAGAAAAGGGCACAAAGGCACCCGGTGCCGCAGGTAAAATTCATACCGATTTTGAGCGTGGTTTTATCCGTGCCGAGGTTGTGGCCTATGATGCACTAATGGAGTGTGGCAGTATGGCAGCCGCCAAGGAAAAAGGCCTTGTGCGCAGTGAGGGCAAGGAGTATATAATGCAGGATGGCGATGTTACCCTATTCCGTTTTAATGTATAGGAAAGGAATATATTATTAATGTCCCAAAAGATACAAAGGCTAAAGGCTTTAATCGCCCTGTTTTTTAAAGGGGTAAGGGAGGAAGGCTTTTCGATGACCTTCCAAAAACTAACTAAGTTTTTAAGGCGCCGTACCCGTAGTAGATATGGCCGGTTTATCCCCTCCTACGAGGAGCTTGATGAGCAGCGTGAGCAGATAGACATAGGCGTAATAAGCCTACTTATACCGCTTTATAACACAGACAGGGAGCATCTAGAGCAGCTTTGTGACAGCCTTTTACTGCAAAGCTACCGCTTTTTCGAGCTATGCTTTGCCGATGCATCGGATGCCGAGCACGGCTATGTAGGGGATTATATAAAATCGATTAAGGATATAAGGATACACTACATAAAGGTGAAAAACAGCGGCATAAGCGCAAACACCAACGCCGCCGCAACACTTGCAACCGGCGAGTATTTTTCCTTTTGCGACCATGACGATATCCTTGCACCCGATGCATTCTACCAGATAGTAAAGGCTTTTGAGGCTACCGGTGCCGATTATATCTATTCGGACGAGGCACTGTTTGATACCGACTATAAGATGCCTACCGCAACCCATTTTAAACCGGATTTTTCCCCGAACTACCTTCTTTCTTGCAACTATATCTGCCACCTTTCGGCAGTAAAAAAAGAGATGTTTATAAAGCTTGGCGGCCTACGCCCTGCCTTCGACGGTAGCCAAGATCACGATTTTATCCTAAGGGTATACGACGAGGGGGGTAAATTTTACCACCTGCAAAAGATACTGTACTACTGGCGTGTGCATGAGGGCTCTACCTCCGGCGGTACCGATGCAAAGCCCTACGTACAGCTTGCAACCGAAACGGCGGTAGCCGAGCACCTTGCAAGGCGCAAGGTACGTGCCGAGGTTACGGCAGGCCTTTTCCCATCCACCTGCCATGTGAAATACAAGGTTACAAATGGTGTTAAGGTATCTATAGTTATTCCTACCTGCGACCATGCCGAGGATCTTCGCCGCTGTGTGGATTCTATCTATCAGAAGACAAGCTACCCCCATTTTGAGGTTATACTGGTAGAGAACAACTCCCGCGAGCCACAGACGTTTGAACTGTATGAACAGCTAAAAGAGGCATATAGCAGCCTTGTTGTGGTAAGGTATGAGGGCGGCTTTAACTTCTCTAAAATCTGCAACACGGGCGCAATGAACGCCACCGGCGAACATATCCTACTACTTAATAACGATGTAGAGGTTATTACACCCGATTGGCTGTATGAGATGCTCGGGCTTTCCTGCCAGGATGGTGTTGGCGCGGTAGGCGCAAAGCTTCTCTACCCCGATGGTAGGTTGCAGCACGGCGGCGTTATTGTCGGCCTTGGCGGTTATGCCGGCCACAGCCATAAATATTATGCCGGCGATAAGAGTGGCTATATGTTCCGCATAGGTGCTACAAACAACTTCTCCGCCGTAACGGGTGCCTGCTTAATGGTAAAGCGTAGGCTTTACCGTCAGCTTAACGGCCTTGACGAACAGTTTGCAGTGGCCTATAACGATGTGGATTTCTGCCTACGGTTGCTTGGGCTGGGTCTGTACAACGTCTACACACCCTATGCAGTACTCTACCACCACGAGAGCCTAAGCCGAGGGCTTGACACAAAGGGTGAAAAAAAGGAGCGCTTTACAAGGGAACAAGAACTTCTATACAGCAGATACGGCGAGGCATTAAAGAGAGATCCATTCTATAACCCGGGGCTTACCCTTGATTCAGAAGATTTTGCCGAAAGCCTAATGGGAATATAAAAAGTGAAATAGTTGTGAGATTTATCGGTGCGGTATTGTATGAGAATTAATAGTTTGATATAATATATAGAATATTTGTTGTTTTTTGGTAATGTATATGAAAAAATTATTAATGATAATTAACCCCAGTGCCGGTAAGGGTAGTATAGGAAATTCACTTTTTTCTGCTGTTAAGATATTTACCGAGCAGGGGTATAGGGTTGAGGTCTACCCTACACAAAGCGAGGGGGATGCAACAAACTTCATAAAGAAGCACGGTGAAAAATTTCATCGGGTGGTTTGCTGTGGTGGCGACGGCACCATAAACGAGGTTGTTGCCGGACTATGTACCCTGCAAAAGCGCCCGATATTGGGTGTAATACCCTCCGGAACCACAAACGATTTCAGCCATACACTTGGTATGCCGAACCAACCGTTACAGGCGGCAAAAGCAATATGTGAAGGAACTGTTTCTCCCTGTGATATAGGCAGGTTGAACGGGCGGCCCTTCATCTATGCAGCGGCATTTGGGCTTTTTACAACCCTTACCTTCTCCACCCCACAGCAAAACAAGCAGCTTTTTGGAGTAGCAGCCTATGTTTTTGAGGCCCTTAAGGATCTACAACACCTTAAAGATGTTCATGTAACCTTAGAGTATGACGGGGGCGTGATAGAGGGAGATTACCTTATCTGTATGATAACAAACACCATCTCGATTGCTGGTTTTAGGCGGATGTTTGAAAATGTTACCGAACTTGATGATGGTAAGTTTGAGGTTACGTTGATAAAAAGACCTTCAAATGTTAACGATATACAAAAGCTTATTAACATACTGGTCTCGCTGGAACCGGTAGATAATAATGTGGATTTTATAACCTTTATAGAGTCCTCACGTATCTCGGTAAAGACTGATAAGCTGATAGATTGGACGGTTGACGGCCAGAACGCCGGCCAGAACGATAATGCAACGATAGAGGTTGTAAAGCACGCTATCGAGATAGTAAAATAACACTATGAAAGGAATAGATAATGGTACACGGAAATATACTCAGTGCTATAGGTAACACGCCTTTAGTGAGGATAAACCATCTGTGCCCACATGAAAATATTCGTATCTATGCAAAGGTAGAAGGGTTTAACCCAACCGGAAGCATAAAGGATAGAATAGCCTATTTCATGCTGTTTGAGGCCCAAAAAAACGGCGAGCTGTGCAAGGGAAAAACTATAATTGAGGCTACAAGCGGTAACACCGGCATATCTATAGCCATGATAGGCAAGGTGCTTGGCTACCCTGTAGAGATAGTCATGAGCGAGGCGGTTTCGGTAGAGCGCCGCCAGATGATAAAGGCATTCGGTGCAAATGTTATACTAACACCTGCTGCCGAGGGTACTGATGGGGCGATACGTTATGTTAGGAATAAGCTTCAAACCGAGGGGGAGAGTTATTTCTGTACCGATCAGTTTACAAACAAATATAATAAACTTGCACACTACAAAACAACCGCAAGTGAGATATATAGGCAGACAGGGGGAGAGATAACCCATTTCGTATCCTCTATAGGCACATCCGGCACCATAATGGGTGTTGGGCAGGGGCTAAAAGAAAATAACCCCGATATTCAGATTATCGAGGCGCAGCCGATAAAGGGGCATTATATACAGGGCCTTAAAAATATGGAGGAGGCAATAATTCCCGCACTATATGATAAAAGCAAGATCGACCGCTCTATCATGGTGGAGAGTGAGGCGGCTTTCGAATGTGCAAGGGATATAGTTGCTAAAGAGGGGCTGTTTGTTGGAATGAGCAGCGGTGCCGCAATGTATGCCGCCCTACAAGCCGCAGAGGATATTGCGGTACAGGGGCACTCCGCAACGATGGTAGTTATATTCCCTGATAGGGGTGAGAAATATCTAAGCACAAAACTTTTTTCGATAAACGAGGATAAGGAGTAGTATAATGGCTTACAGAGAACGCAAACGATGGGTATTTTTTGGTCTTCCCTTTACATTCACTGTCTACGATATTAACGAGGAAACCTTGACTATCCAAAAAGGTTTTTTAAATCGAACAGAGTTTGATTGCTATATGTACAAGATACAAGATGTTACACTAAACGCCAGCCTCTTTGAAAGAATTTTTGGACTCGGTACAATAGTTTGCCATACCGGCGATGTTACACACCCCACCCTTACACTGGAGCATATAAAAAACTCCCGTGAGATAAAGGATTATATTCATCAAACATCGGAAGACCATAGGATAAAACGCCGTACCATAAATATGCAGGATATAGGTGTTAACGGTTCCGATATAGGAGATATCGACCTAATTTAAAACCATATAACAAAGCTCCTCAACGGGATATGTTCCTTTTAGGAGTTTTGTTATCTTTAATTATAAAAAACAATATACCGGAGATAAAAATGGGCTCTTATAGTCTTGACAGCAGGTTAGGCGAACTGCTGGAAAACCCCCTTGCCGCCGACATTATCGAGAGATTCACCCAGGAGAAAGGCATACCCAAAACTCTTTTAACGAGAGGTAAATTGCAAAAGCTTACCCTTCAACAGCTTAGCCGCCTTACAATATCGCTATATGATGATGATAGGTTAGAGCAATATATTGATGATATAAATGCCTATGACGAGCAGATTTTACAGGAATCCGAATCTCAACCTATCCCCCACTGGTGGAAAGAAGCTGTGTTTTACAGGATGCACTGTAAAACGGCAGAGGATCTAGCCCAAAAGCTACCACGATTAAATCTATTGTCGGTAGATATTATCTGGCTTACGGCGGTTCCCGGTGAATATTCCGAGCTTAACGCCATGTTACAGATGCTACATGACAATGATAAAAAGCTTATTGTCACTGTAAACAGTATCGAGCAGGCAGAAGTGCTTTTAAAGGGCGGTGTTAACGGTATAGCATTTGCCGTAGAGGAAGATGCAAAGCTACACCAAACATTACGAGGCTATAACAGCGATTGTTTTAGCAACTATAACAATATAGTAACACTGGGATATCTGCCAAGTATTGGGCACGAGCGTACCAAGCTCATAACCTGTGAAAATCGGGGAGAGCTTAACCTAGTTTATGGCGATATCGGTAACCCTGAAAAAACCTTCAGTCTAGACAGATTAAAGCAATATCTAATTCGCCACCAACAGCTACCCGGTAGCTGCTGGGGTGCCATTAGCTTTGATGATGGCGTAAGAATGTTGCACCGCCTACAGCCAAGGTGGCTGTATAAGGATAGGGTGGCAGAGCTTCTTGCGGTACTGCTAACCACCCTAAAAGGTAGCCCTATTCTGCGCCAGGGGCAGGAATACGGCCTTTCAGGGGAGTTGCAAAACCCTAAAAATGACGATTCCAAAAATGATATTTTTGATTGTTATAGCAGGCTAATTGCACTGCGTAAAGAGCATAAAGCCTTAGTTTATGGCCAGTTTTTACCGGTGTTTACAAGGGATAAAAATTACTTTTGTTACTTTCGCAAGTATAAGGGCGAGCGTTACTATATAGAGTGCAATCTAACCGAGCGTACAATCAGCCGCCGCGGAGAGCTTGCAAAGATACTCCCCCTATACTGTAGCTATGGTGATTTCACCTCGATGCTTCGGCCTTACGAGGCAAACATCTATAAGGTAACCGAATGAGTGATGCTTTTAAAAGGCTGATACCGCTTTATGGTGAAGGTGCATTAGAACGGTTAAAAAGTGCACATGTTGCGGTGTTTGGCCTTGGCGGTGTTGGTGGATTTACGGCCGAGGCGGTTGTGCGCAGCGGCATAGGTAGCATTACAATAGTGGACGGTGACAGCTATGACATTAGCAACCTAAACCGCCAGATAGGGGCGGTTACCAGCTCTATCGGCAAGCGCAAGGCGCAGGTTATGGGAGAGAGGCTTTGCGACATTAACCCAGAGCTAAAGATAGAGATTAAGGACTGTTTTGTAGGCCCACAAACTATAGATGAGTTTGATTTTGAGCGGTATGATGTTGTGATAGATGCGGTAGATACCGTCTGTGCAAAGCTACTTTTAATAGAGCAGTGCCGCAACTTTGAAACCGAGATTATTTGCTGTCTTGGCACTGCAGGCAAGACCGATCCATCACGCCTAAGGCTAACAACGATAGAAAAAACCGAGAACTGCCCCCTTGCCAGAGTTATGCGCAGAGAGCTTAAAAAAAGAGAAATCTATGGGGTAAAGGCAATATTCTCGGATGAAAAGGTGGCATCAACATTTACAGACGAGACGGCAAAACAGGGTAGCCGTCCGGCACCATCCAGCTGTAT
>CAYJOX010000038.1:0-10665 GCA_964371915.1 uncultured Oscillospiraceae bacterium | reverse complement strand
GAATCGATGGGATTTATCGACTATTTCCTAATTGTTTCGGATTTTATATCCTATGCTAAAAAACGCAGGATACCTGTAGGCCCCGGCCGTGGAAGCGGTGCGGGAAGCCTTGTAGCATACTGCCTTGGAATAACCGGAGTTAATCCACTAAGCTATAACCTACTATTTGAGCGGTTTTTAAACCCAGAGCGCGTAAGCATGCCGGATTTTGATATAGATTTCTGCTATGAAGGGCGCGGAGAGGTTATTAACTATGTAAACGATAAATATGGTAGTGATCATGTTGCCCAGATAATAACATTCGGAACTATGGCTGCAAAGGCGGCCGTAAGAGATGTGGGAAGAGTTCTAGGCATGGCTTATGGGGATGTAGACCGTATTGCAAAGCTGATACCGACCGAATTGAAAATTACGCTTGAAAAGGCACTTCGCCAGAAGGAACTCAAGGCTGTTTATGAGAGCGATGCGGCTGTAAAAGAGCTTATAGATATGGCCATTAAGGTGGAAGGGATGCCTCGGCATGCGTCTACACATGCCGCCGGCGTAGTTATAACTCCAAAACCAACGGTAGACAATCTACCCCTTGCCATAAGTAGTGACCAGATTGTTACCCAGTTCCCGATGACAACCATAGAGGAACTTGGGCTTTTAAAGATGGACTTCCTTGGACTGCGCACCCTTACCGTAATCAAGGATTGTATATCGATGCTTGATGACAAAAGCATTAATATAGAGGATATACCGATTGATGATGAGGCTGTATTTAAAATGTTGTCTCAGGGTGAGACAGCCGGTATATTCCAGTTTGAAAGTAATGGGATTCAGCAGGTGTTGATGAGCCTTCGCCCTACACGGTTAGAAGATTTAATTGCTGTTACATCGCTCTACCGCCCCGGGCCGATGGATAGCATACCAAGCTATATCGAGTGGAGGCATAATCCGGATAGGATAAAATACAAGCACGAGAAACTTAAACCTATACTTGCCGAGACGTATGGATGTATTGTTTATCAAGAACAGGTTATGCAGATCTGCCGAGAGCTTGCCGGCTTCTCCTATGGGCGAGCCGACCTTGTGCGCCGTGCAATGAGCAAAAAGAAACATGATGTAATGCAGCAGGAACGTCAGGCGTTTGTGTATGGCGAGGCCGGTGATAAAGGTTGTATCGGCTGTGTTGCAAACGGGGTTTCAGAAAAGGCAGCAAATGAGATATTTGATGAGATGGCAGGCTTTGCCTCCTATGCGTTTAACAAATCTCATGCCGCCGCATATGCGTTGATTGCCTATCAGACGGCATACCTTAAATGCCACCATGAAAAGGAGTTTATGGCGGCATTGCTTACAAGTGTGCTACATAGCTCGGCAAAGATAATGGAATATTCGGCCGTATGCCGTGCAAGGGGGATAAAGCTTCTGCCGCCCGATGTTAACCGTAGTGAGATCGGCGTTACGGTAGATGGAGACAATATTCGTTATGGCCTGCTTGCGGTTAAAAATGTAGGGCTTGGTCTTTGCAATATGATAATCTCACAACGAAGGGCAGAGCCTTTTAGATCGCTTTACGACCTATGCTCACGCCTTAGCGGAAGTGAGGTTAACCGCCGCGCCCTTGAATGCCTTATAAAGGCAGGTGCGTTTGACCTTACCGAGCCAAACCGTAAGGCACTTTTATACTCGGTAGAGGATATGCTTAAGAGTATAGACTCTGATAGACGAGTGAATTTTGAGGGTCAGATAGATATGTTTTCTACCTTGAGCTCAACCAAGAAAGACGATTATGCTTTACCGAATTTAGAAAATTTCACGAAATCAGAATTGCTGAACATGGAAAAGGAGGTGAGTGGGCTCTACCTCTCGGGGCACCCGCTTGACAGCTATAGCGATCTCATTAGGCAGCATAGCAACTTTACCTTTGATAAGGCGCAGGATGATGAGCTGGTTACAACGCTGGATAACAAAAATGTTACGGTAATATGTAGTATAGCTACCGTGAAATTCATCTATACCAAGAGCGGGAATACAATCTGCTTTTGTACGGTAGAGGATACACGCTCACAGATGGAGGTTATTATATTCGCTAAGGTGCTTGAGGATTGCCGTAGTGAGATAATCGAGAATGCAGTTGTGATGATAAATGGGCGAATATCGGTTAAGGAGGATGACCCGGTTAAGATAGTGGCGCAGAGTATTGTGCCGATAGCGACAGTAAAGCCCAAACCTAAAGGGAAGGAAGGCCTATATCTAAGGTTAAAGACAAACAAGGATGATAGCTACAAAAGCACATTGGCTACAATAGAGCTTTATCCCGGAGATATGCCGGTATATATTCGATTTATAGATAGCAAAAAGCTGGTGCTATTACCGCAAAGGCTATGGGTTAACGATAAAAGTGTAATAAAGGATACACTTGTAGCCATGCTAGGGGAGGATAATGTTGTGCTTAAGGCGCAATAACTATTTGACAACAATTGACATAAAAGGTATAATTAAAAGCGTATAGTTTTTTATTTTGAGGGATTATGAGTAATCGTGTAATAGTTACGGGTGCCGACGGTTTTATCGGCAGTCATCTTACGGAGCAGCTTGTTAGAAACGGCGAAAAGGTTACCGCTTTTTGCTACTACAACTCGTTTGGGCAGGCCGGTTGGCTCGATACACTACCGAAGGAGATAACAGGGGAGATAGATTTTTTTTACGGTGATATTAGAGATCCTAACGGTGTGAGAACCGCATTAAAGGGGATAGACACCGTATATCACCTTGCAGCACTCATTGCTATACCCTTTAGCTATCATTCACCTGATAGCTATGTGGATACCAATATAAAAGGGACGCTAAATATATTAAATGCTTCAAGGGATTGCGATTGCCGCCGTGTGCTTGTCACCTCTACCAGTGAGGTGTACGGAACCGCACAGTATGTGCCGATAGATGAAAAACACCCGTTCCAGGGGCAATCCCCCTACTCTGCTACCAAGATAGGGGCAGATAGGTTGGCAGAAAGTTTTTTCCGAAGCTTTGCCCTACCGGTTACAATAGTTAGGCCGTTTAATACCTATGGCCCAAGGCAGAGCGCCCGTGCCGTTATACCTACAATTATTACCCAGCTTATCTCCGGAAAGCAGGAGATAAAGCTAGGATCACTAACCCCTACACGTGATTTTAATTTTGTGAAAGATACGGCAGATGGTTTTATAAGAATAGCGCAGTGTGATAACACAATAGGGGAGGAGATAAATATAGCCACCGGTGAGGAGATAAGCATAGGCAAGCTCGCTAATGAGCTTATTGCTCAGATTAACCCCAATGCTAAGATAGTTACCGATGAGGCAAGGCTTCGCCCCGAAAAAAGTGAGGTAGAAAGGCTGCTAGGCGATAACTCGAAGTTCGAGAAACTTTGTGGTAGGATAGAAAAACACAGTTTTGAACAGGGGATAGCTCAAACCATAGATTTTATACGTGAAAATATAGGTAGATATAAACCGGAAGTTTATAATATATGACGATAGCAACAATCAAAAAGATGTTAAAACGGCGTGCAGTTCGTGAGGCTGTTACCGTCTTTTTGTTGTTTTGCATCTCTATATTTATAGTATACTGGATGCGGGTGTTCTACTACTTTGATTTTACATCCGCCCCGATAATGATAATGGTTGCGGCATCGGTAATAATTCCTTGCTATTATGTTGTAGCCGCATGCGTTAATGGCTGCGGGAAAAACTTTGCGCTCTTTGGGGCTATACTTGTCGCCTTTAGCGGAATACTTTACAGTTTTGCAAATGCACCGTTACAGGTGCCGGATGAAACGGCGCATTTTTTGCGTAGCTATGCAATGGCAGGAGGGGAATTTGATTTTGACCCGGCGCGCGAATATCCGGATGATGTAGGCCTGTTAATGGAGGAGTTTGAGCCGTTCTACAGCCACTATCATCAGGAGGAGAAGGATCAGATAATATATCGCTATGAAAGCTACTATGAGCGCATAGAAGAAGGTGATACGGCGATGGCAGAAGAGCCGTTAATGATGCTTATACTGCCATTTATACCCTCTGCTTTTATTATGGCACCACTACGTGCAATGGGAGCAGATGCTCTTGTATGCCTCTTTGCGGCAAGAATAGTTAACTCTCTCGTGTTTGCGGCAATATGTTACTATGCGCTTTGCATAGCAAAGCGATTTAGAACCTTGCTTTTGGCCTTTATGCTTCTTCCCACTACAATGTTTATGGCCGCTTCCTGTTCTTATGATAGTAGTATGCTTGCCATATCAATTTTATTTTTTGCCTATCTGTTTAAGGAGAAGATAACAACAAGGGACATAATAGCTATTATACTCCTTGTATTTTTTATTAGCCATATAAAGATACTTAATGCCTTGTTAGTTGTACCATTGTTTGCTATAGGCAGGAGCCAATGGGTTAGCCGAATTACTAAATTTTTCTTTTTGCTACTTGTCATGGGTGTAGCAGTGCTTTCATCGCTCTTTGTGAGCGGCTATGCAGCCATCTTTTCCTCTTTTGAGCCTATACCGAGGCTTGACAGTGTTGACCCGTTCGAGCAGATAATATTTATTCTATCTAACATACCGAGATATATAATTGTGATGTTCGGAAGCTTTTATGAGAATGGTTTTTATATAACACAGCTCGGAATATTTGGGTGGATGGATACTGTAGTTCCACTTGTATCCTATATATCGTTGCCGCTATTATTTTTCATCGCCCTACTTTATGGGCAAAAAATTTCCGGCGATAAGAATGTTTTTTTACTGTTGTTGCTTTTTACTGTAGGCTATTCTCTTGCAGCGATAAGCGGATTATATCTTACGAACACACCGGTTGCGATGGTTAGGGTGGTAGGTGTACAACCACGTTATTTTCTACCCTCTATCTACTCCTTATGCCTTTGTATCGGAATATTCAGCGGGCGCTACTTCGATATTAAAAGCCGCCTTACCGATGGTGTTGCAGTTGCTATTACCGGTGGATTTTCGGTTATCTCTGCGATGTTGCTTTTCCTGACACATAATATTATTTGGTGATTTATGCTTGATTTTTTTCTACTAATTATTGTTTTAGTAGCAATAGTTAGTATTAGTGGGGGTGTGGTGCTGCACCTTAATTTTAAGGCCGGCCTTGCTCCGTTGTTGACAATATCTGTTATTACGGCCTTGATATCTCTTGGGGCTATGCTTAATATGGCCCAGGTTACCGCCACAGCAATACTACTTATAGCCATACCATGTTTGATGTTATGTTTATATAGGGTAGTAAAGAAAAGGGAGGAGATATTACGGTTTAATGATATTGGTTTTTATAGCTTTATAGCTTTTTCGGTATTTATAATAACGTTATTCAGCATCCGCCAGCCACTTTTTTACGAATGGGATGAATTTTCCTTTTGGGGAACAGCCTCGCGCATTGTAAGCGATTCAAATTTATTATATACTGTTGCCGATAATAATATGGTAGGCACAACTCACCCGCCGGCACTTATAATTTTTTCATATCTATTCAATCTAATCGGCGATTATGCACCTTTTAAAACCTATGTAGCCTACGATGTAATGATATTTTCGGCATATGGAGCCGCTATAAGTTGTTTCGAAAATAAGTTTAAACACATATCTGTGCCGGTTTTACTTATATATATTTCCTCACCGTTTATAGCCATGAACCTCTATGGGCGTTCTGTGCAGGTACTGCCCGGGTATATGTCTGCCTACGCAGATTTTCCTATGGGCGCCCTGCTTGCGGCTGCACTTACTATCTATTTTTGTAGATGTGGCGGAAGGATTCAGTCTTTTATTACCGCGGTGGCTGTACTGTTTACTCTTACACTATGTAAGGAGATGGGCTTTGCCTTTGCTATGCTCGGAGCCGGTATAATTGCAGCCGATCTTGTAATAGCAGATAGAGAGTTTTCTCTGCCCAAACGAATAATAGGCGCAATGGTTATTATTGCATCACCGGTTGTGTCGTTCTCATCTTGGTCTATGCACCTTGTGCAGGCGGCAGGAGTTAATCGCTTTGAGGTAGGTGGCGAGCAAAACTTCGGTATGGTTGAGATGCTGTTTACCGGTGTTCATGAACTTTTTGTTCCATCGGCACGCAGTGAAAAGTTTGAAGCTGTTTTTGCCAATCTTTGGAATGCCTTCTTAAACTATAACGTACTTTTAATCGGAAGCGGACTTACTGTAGTAATCGTGATAACTATTTTAATGGTAGCCTCATTTCTGTTGACAGAACATCGTGAAAAGAGACTTTCTATTGTTATATACTATATAATGACATGCCTCGGATGCCTAGCCTACACGGTTTTCTTAGGGTTTACCTATGCCTATGTGTTCAGAGGGGATGATGGGATAGGGCTAATATCCTACGAGCGTTATGTAATGCCATACTATACCGGTTGGTTTTTATCGGCAGTAACATATACAATGTTTTTGTTGCGAGAAAGGCCAAGATTCAAAATTTTTGTACAACCTGTAGCAGTTGTTGGTTGTTGTTTACTGTTTCTTTTGGTGCATTACCTTACCCCAAGCCATTACAACTACCTTAACTATCCTCAAACATACTTCTCGGCACAACATACTATTAAAGATAAGGTTGAGACGGCCAAACAGTATATAGAATCGGATAGTAATGTCTTTTATATTCACTCAGAGGACAATGGTATAGGATGGTTTCAGAACTATTACTATTTCCTACCGATGCATATAGATTATTCCGGTGGAGGTGATCTGGCACGCTTTGATACAGATGGATTTGAAGAGTATATTATAGAACAGAAAATTGATGTTGTTTATATAGATTCGTTGCATCTAGACCATGAGGCGCCATATATTGATTTCTTCAGCGACGGTCTATTAGAGTACAAAGAAAGTAGAACCTACCTGTATGATGTCGAGCTGGTAAACGGTGGCATTATTCTAAATCCTATAGCTATGGAGGGATAATATGGCAGTTTTAATTATTGCAGAGGCAGGGGTGAATGCGGGCAATTCACTCACCGAGGCAAAAAAGCTTGCACTTGTTGCAAAACAGGCAGGTGCCGATATAGTTAAATATCAAACGGCTGTACCGGAGCTTGTTATAAGCCGTTTTGCACAGAAGGCCGAGTATCAAAAACAGACAACCGGTGAGGATGAAAGCCAGCTGGAGATGATAAAAAAACTTCACCTTACCTTTGATGAACATAGGCAGCTTAAGGAATATTGTGAGGAGATAGGAATAACCTACCTATCCACACCATTTGACCTTGTAAGCCTTGAGTTTTTAATCTCTTTAGACATGCCGCTATACAAGATACCCTCCGGCGAGATAACTAATTTGCCCCTACTTGAAGGGGTTGCCAAAACAGGGCGCCCCGTAGTTGTTTCTACAGGTATGTGCACTATTGGCGAGATAGAGGATGCCGTGAAGGTGTTAAGGCAGGGTGGAGTTGACAGCCTGACCTTGCTACATTGTAATACCGATTACCCTACGCCGTTTGAGGATGTAAATCTAAAGGCAATGCTAACTATAAAGGAGCATTTTGCGCTAGATGTCGGGTATAGCGACCATACGCGGGGTATCGAAGCAAGTGTTGCTGCCGTGGCACTGGGTGCAAAAGTTATAGAAAAACATTTTACAGTTGATAAGGATGCAAAGGGGCCGGACCATAAGGCAAGTCTTGACCCACAGGAGCTGAAACAGCTTGTATTTGCGGTGAGAAATACCGAGCAGCTTTTGGGCAGTAGTAAAAAGTTTGCAAGCCCATCCGAGAGCCGCAATATCGAGATAGCACGCAAGAGTATAGTGGCCGCAGTACCGATAAAAAAAGGTGAGCCGCTAACTACCGATAACATTACAACAAAACGGCCGGCAAACGGCGTTAGCCCTATGCGTTGGTACGATGTTTTAGGGACGATAGCGATAAGAGATTTTGATCCGGATGAGCCCATAGCAATAGGATAGGGAGCTATTATGTATACATTAAAAAATGGGGAAACATTAAATATAGAGCGAGCACAGTGTAAAGATGCGGCCGCACTTATAGAGTATCTTAACACTGTTGGTGCAGAAAGTGATAACCTGCTTTTCGGTGCTGAGGGGATAGGCCTTAGCCTAGAGGATGAGGAGAAATACATTGAATCAATGCAGAAATCCGATACCTCTGCGCTGTTTGTTGGATCTGTTGGTGATGAAATAGTCACCGTCGGTAGTGTTACAACATCAAGATGGCAACGAATTGTGCACCATGGTGAGGTTGCATTATCGGTAAAAAAATCACACTGGGGGATTGGCCTCGGTAGATGTATGATGCAAAAGATAATCGATTTTTCACGCTTAAACAATACTAGCGAAATGCTGAATTTAGGCGTTAGGGCAGATAATATGCCGGCTATAAACCTTTATAAAAAGATGGGGTTTGTAGAGATAGGGCGGTTTGAAAAATTTTTTAAAGTAGATGGCGATTATTATGATGAAATACTTATGTTATTAAAACTATAAAGCTGGTTTTTCTACAAAAAAGTATTAAATATTACAAAAAATTAACAAAAAAATTAAGAAACACTTGAAATACAGTGTTTTTTTTGGTATACTGTACTAACTTATGAGAAAATACTGCAAAATGTAAGCTGCCCTCGGAGATAAAAATGACAAGATATATAATTAAAAGAATAGCCCTTGGTATACTGACACTTTTCCTTGTCAGCACCATCACCTTTTTTCTAATGAATTTGGTGCCCGGCGGCCCGTTTATTGCAGAGAAAGCAATCAGCCCGGAAGCTCAAGCAGCGCTTGAAGCTAAGTTTGGGCTAGACAAACCACTTGGTGAACAGTATTTAACATATATGGGGGATCTGGTGCAGGGTGATCTTGGCCCAAGCCTTAAACAGCGTGGCCGTACCGTTAACACTATAATCGCCTCTAAGTTTCCTGTATCTGCAAGGCTTGGTGGTATTGCTGTTTTGGTTGCACTATCCATAGGCATTCCGCTGGGAAGCATCGCTGCGGTTAATCGTGGCAAATGGGCAGATAATTTAATTATCTTCTTTGCAACATGTGGAATAGCCGTTCCAAGCTTTGTTGTATGTACATTACTAATCTATTTCTTTACCGTTCAGATACCTATATTCCCATCCTATGGGTTAACCACTCCGCTACACTATGTGCTTCCGATTATAGCACTTTCATTCTATCCTATTGCGTATATAGCAAGGCTCATGCGTTCCTCTATGCTTGATGTATTAGGTCAGGATTATATGAGAACCGCAAGGGCAAAAGGCCTTTCGCCTCAAAAAAGTTTATTCAAACATGCGCTTAGAAACTCAGTGCTACCGGTTGTTACCTATCTCGGGCCGCTACTTGCATATATCCTTGTCGGTAGCTTTGTCGTGGAGGAGATATTTACAATCCCCGGCCTTGGTAGTGAGCTTATAGGTGCTATTACCTCACGAGATTATCCACTAATTATGGGAATTACAATATTCCTTGCAATGTTAATGATTACATTAAATGTCCTAGTTGATATTGCCTACAAGATAATCGACCCGAGAATTAAGCTGAAGTAAGAAGGAGAAAGCCTGTTATGTCAAATAAAAACCCACTGTCGTTACAGTTGAATGTCGATAGCTTTCTCCCGGCGCAGGAGAATGAGAAGCAAAGCCTTTCCACAATGCGCCCTAGTGTAGGCTTTTGGAAGGATGGTTTTGGAAGACTTTCTAAAAACCCCATAGCCATGATAAGCCTTGTAGTGCTTGTTATAATTTTAATACTTGCATTTATAGTTCCTAACTTCTACCCGTATGAGTATGAACTACAGATAAGGGGAAGCGAAAACCTTGCACCCTTTGAATACTCGGAGGAGGAGCTTGCCCTCATAGAATCGGGTGAGAGTGTTTTCCCTCATATACTTGGAACCGATAATCTTGGCCGTGACTATGCGGTACGTGTTATGGTAGGTGCGAGGGTATCCCTTAGTGTAGGTATTATTGCATCGGTAATTATTCTATTAATCGGTAGCACCTACGGCTCGATAGCCGGCTACTTTGGTGGTTGGGTAGACCTTATAATGATGAGAATTGTTGATATGATCTACACCGTGCCGGACATATTGATAATTATTCTACTTGCTGTTTCGCTTGAGCACCCGTTAAAAGCCTTGGCAGAAACACCTGCGTTTGAGTGGATTAACATTGTTGGCATTAACCTTATAAGTATATTTATAGTTTTTGCACTGCTATACTGGGTTGGAATGGCAAGGATTATCCGTAGCCAGGTGCTTATGCTAAAGGAACAGGAATTTGTTACTGCGGCAAAAGCTCTCGGGGCCGGTAGCGGAAGAATAATACGTAAGCATATTCTTACAAACTGTATCGGAACCCTAATTGTTACAACAACATTGCAGATACCGTCCTCAATCTTTACCGAGAGTTTCTTATCCTTTCTTGGTCTCGGCGTTGCTGCACCACTTCCCTCACTCGGTTCGCTTGCATCCAGTGCACTAAACGGTCTGCAAAGTTACCCCTACCGCCTATTTGCACCGGCACTTGCAATCTCGATAATTATACTAAGCTTCAACCTTCTTGGCGATGGCCTGCGTGATGCATTCGACCCTAAACTTAAAAAATAGCTATAAGCGATAACGGAGAACTGTAATGAGTGAATTTCTCGTAGA
>CAYJOX010000037.1:4641-10690 GCA_964371915.1 uncultured Oscillospiraceae bacterium | reverse complement strand
TAAATATAATTACAGTTACTGATGCTACAGCGGTAACTGTAATGCTTTTTTTCATTACTTTATGCAGTGCAGCCTTATTGCCCTCGCCATATTTGTAGGCAATAATCGGTGCTACGCCTATAGTGTAGCCGATATAGATAGCATTTTGGAACATCTGTATATATAGGATTACACTTATAGCAGCCACACCGGCATCACCAACAAGGTTGAGAAGTATTACATTAAACATCATTGTGGTTACCGATGTAGCAAGTGAGCCTACAAGCTCTGATGAACCATTAAACATGCTTTGTAAAAGGACCTTTACCTTAAGCCTTGGCCTAGAAAAATGTAATATGCCTTTTCTGTATAAAACAAAGTATAAAAGCCCCAATATTCCCGGCACAGAGTTTCCGAGGCCGGTTGCATAGCCAGCCCCTGAAATCCCCAGCTCAAGGACGTTAGGAGATATAAAGATATAATCTAGGATGATGTTTGTTATTCCTCCTATAATACTTAAAACAAAGCCAAGAGAGGGCCTACCCGCTGTAACCATGAAAGAGATGGTGAGTACCTGAAATATAATAGGGGTTGCAAAGATGGCCATGCTTAACATATACTCTCGAGATAGATCGTATAAACTATCACTAACATTTAGTAGCTTTAGCATTTCGTCGGGGAATATAAAAACAAAAATTGTTGAAATAAGCCCAAGCAAAGCGCCGATAATATATAGCACGGTTAAAAACTCGCGGGCCTGGGTTTCTTTACCCTCGCCCATGAGTTTTGCGATAACCGCATTTCCGCCCGTTGCAAACATAAGGCTAATAGCCATTAAAATACCTATCAACGGCATAATTATATTAACAGCCGCCAAGGCATCCTCCCCTACAAGGTTAGACACGAATACGCCGTCTATAGCTGTATAGGTGGACATAAAAACCATTGTAAATATACTAGGTAGGGTGTATTTTAATAGTTGCACCATGCTAAAATCTTTTGCCAATGGGTTATGGTTCATTATCTTCATCCTTCATTGTAAAACGGATGTTGTTTGCTGTGTGGCAGGTAGGTGATGTAGCATTTCTTAAATAAAGCAAGGCCCGGTTTCTATTACTCAGGCCTTGTTTTATTAATAATATACTACTTAAATATTAATAGCCGTATAGTGTATGCCTGATAGATGTGACGGCGTTTGCGCCGTCTGAAACGGCAGTAACGATCTGTCGCAATGGTTTTGTGCGAAGATCACCTGCAACATAAAGGCCCTTTAGCGAACTCTCGCAACTCTCGTCAGCAACAACATATCCGGATTCGTTAAGCGTAACAATATCCTTGATTAGGTCTGTCTGTGGGGTGGTGCCTACAGCGATAAATACACCCTCAACAGGCAAAGTTTTCTCCTTGCCGTCGGTATACCTAAGCTCTAATGAGGCTATCTTGTCGTCCCCCTTTATTTCAGAAACACTGCAGTTCCATATTATTTCAACATTTTCACAGGCAAACAATTTTTTTTCTAAAAAACTACCGGCACGAAGCTTATCTCTACGGTGAATAAGATAAACCTTATCACACAGTGCGCTAAGATATATAGCATCCTCAACTGCTGTATAGCTTCCACCTACTACGGCGGTTGTTTTTCCTTTGTAAAAAGCGCCGTCACATGTTGCACAGTAGGAAACACCTTTTCCCCGTAGCCGTGTTTCACCATCCACCCCTAGCAGTTTATTCTCTGCTCCGGTTGCAACTAACACTGTTCGCCCATCAACACTGCCGTTACTGTGGCCCACAGAAAAATAATCATCTTTTTTCTCTATGCCGGTTACTGTGGCGGTGTTTATAGTTACTCCCATCTTAACAGCATGTTCCTGAAACTTCATCCCCATGTCAAAACCGTTCATTCCGGGTAGTCCAAGATAGTTATCAACCTCATAGGTTGTCAGTATCTGGCCGCCGCCCATATAGTTGCTCTCGAACAGCTCTATTTCAAGGCCGGCTCTAATTGCATATACAGCTGCAGAAAGACCGGCAGGCCCTGCACCGATAATAATCAAATCTTTCAAAATTCACCTCCAGTTAATATTGTGGACAAAACGGAGGAAAGCATCCGCCTTCCTCCGCATTATCAGGACTATGTTATCTATAAAAAGTAAATTATGCCTTGCCTACCGAGCCGAATAGCTCCATCTTCTCGATAACGGTTTTCTTAATTGCAGCAACGCCCGGTGCAAGTAGCTTGCGTGGGTCGAAACCTTTGCCTTCTTTATCTTTGCCAGCTTCGATATATCCACGTGTTGCCTCTGCAAAGCTTAGCTGACACTCGGTGTTAACGTTAATTTTGCAAACGCCTAGGGATATTGCCTTTTTAATCATCTCCTCAGGGATACCGGTACCGCCGTGAAGAACAAGTGGCATATCAGGTACAGCTGCCTGAATAGATGCTAGTGCATCAAAATCAAGGCCTGCCCAGTTAGAAGGATACTTTCCGTGGATATTTCCTATGCCTGCTGCAAGTAGGTCGATACCTAGCGATGCAAGCTGTGCACATTCATCGGCGCTGGCGATATCACCACGTCCCATAACGCCGTCTTCTTCGCCGCCTATGGAGCCAACCTCACCCTCGACAGTAATGCCAAGGCTATGTGCGTAGTTAACTATCTCTTTAGTTTTTTCGATGTTTTCCTCTATAGAATAGTGAGAACCATCAAACATAACACTGGAAAAACCAGCTTCGATACATGCTTTAGCACCATCAAAGCTACCATGATCAAGATGAAGTGCAACAGGCACGGTTATCTTTAGTGCTTCAACAGCAGATTTTACCATTGCGGTTACGGTTTTGTATCCGCACATATATTTTCCCGCACCCTCGGAAACACCAAGTATGATAGGAGAGCGAACTTCTTCGGCGGCCTCTAATGCACCTTTAATCCACTCTAAATTGTTAATGTTAATGTGCGCAACTGCATATTTGTTTTCGTGTGCTTTTTTTAACATATCGTTTAAATTTACTAACATACAACTTTCTCCTTTTAATTCTATAAAAAGATTATAACCTATTCGTTGAAAAAAATCAATCCTTATCGAATATTAATTTAAAATGATATTAGCATACGATATGAGTTGTAATTGATAATGTTAACAATACAGCCTTTATTGATATATGCTTTAAACTAACTGCTACTATCTTTTGCCATGTTGGAAAGCCTCTTTGCGAATTCTTTTCCGGTTGGAGTGATTGCCAACCCACCCTGTGCAGTCTCTTTAAGCGATGTGCTCATGCTGTCCCCAACCTGTTTCATCGCCGCTATAACCTCGTCTACCGGTATCATACTGTTAACCCCGCAAAGAGCCATCTCGGCAGCGAATAATGCATTCGCAGCGCCGGAACCGTTGCGCTTGATGCATGGGCAGATAACCAACCCGGCGACAGGATCGCATACAAGGCCCATTATGAATTTTAAAGCAAGTGCTACTGCATTGCCACACATTTCGGGGCTACCACCAAGCAGTTCGGTTGCAGCGGATGCCGCCATGGCAGATGCAGTGCCGATTTCTGCCTGGCATCCACCGGATGCGCCGGAGATGCCGGCAACATCAGCTATAGATATTCCGATGCCGGATGCATTAATTAGTGCGTTTATGAGCTGCATTTCGGTAAAGTTGTGATGTTTTCGAAGTGATAGCAATACCCCAGGTAAAACCCCGCAGGCGCCGGCCGTGGGAGCAGCAACTATTCTTCCCATGCGGGCACTGTTTTGTGCAATCTGTAGGGCTATGGCGCAGGCGTCTGCCATTATTGGGGAAAGAATAGAGCCGAACTTATCAGACGATGTATATGTTCCGGCTATATCTTTTACCATGCTACATCTTGCAGAGGAGTTTTCTATAGGGGTTACGGAGCTTTCCATGTTTTGCAAAATTTCACGGGTGCGATCCACGATAACGGACTCATCCACCATAAGTTTCTCGGCCTCTGCCCTCAACACTGCTTGGGAAAAAACCATGCCGTGGCTGTTCGCCAGTGATATATATTCCTGTATTTTCATCAAAACCTCTATATTACTAGTGGGGAGATTGTTATAATCTTATTAACATACTTTATAGCTTTTAAGCTACAACTAATTTCGTCCGAAATGGGGATGTCTGATTCAATTACCATTATTGCTGAACTGGCCACTCTAAACAGCCTCATAAAAGCAATGTTTATCCCGTGAGATGCATACACTGCGGTTATATCGGACAAAACGCCGCTTCTATCATCGTTAAATACAACCGTTGTATAATACTCGGTGGTGAAAGAGACTTCGGCATCATCTATCCTAACAATATTTATTGCACCCCCACCCAACGATTCCACCGTTACGGATATGCTGCTTTCGTCATTAGCCACAAGCACAAGCTTAACGGTGTTGGGGTGTGACATAGTTATCGTGTCAGCGGTTATGGTGAAATCCATGCCGGCCTTTACCGCTAGCCTGTGGCTCTCAGGTATGCGGTGATCGGATGGAGAGAATCCCAGTAAGCCACCTACTATTGCGCAATCGGTACCATGGCCGTAGTATGTCTTTGCAAACGAACCGTAAAGGGTAATTTCGGCGCGCTTTATAGGTTTTGCAAGCAGCTGCGCCGCAACATTACCGGCTCTAACAGCGCCGGCTGTATGGGAGGAGGAGGGGCCTATCATTACAGGGCCCAAAATATCAAAAATGTTCATCATGACCCCTATCATACTTCTTTTATAAATATTATATCAAATGTCACATTATAAATCAATAAATGCAAACGCATGTAATAATGTATATTATTACATTATTATTCCATAATAATCATAAATTCATTGATTATGAAAGGATTTAAAATGACATTTAACCAGAAAGAGACAGCGCTATTAAAAGATTTAGTAAAAGAAGAAAAACTCTGTGCCGAAAAATATGCAAAATATAAAGAGGAGGCATTTGATAAACAGCTTAGCCAGATGTTCTGTGAGATAGAAAAAACCGAGCAGGGGCATTATAATACCCTTTGTGAGCTACAAAACGGGAAAATTCCAAAACAGATGCAGGCGAAAAAAACCGGTAACAGCAGTTCCTCTTCCAAAACATCTAAAAGCTCTAAGCCCTCAAAGCCTACTCAAACCTATACTAAAAATTGCAACTCGGAATCGAAACAAAGGGATGCCTATCTTTGCAGCGATAGCCTAGCAACCGAGAAAAGGACTGCTGCCCTCTATAATACCTGTATATTTGAGTTTCGTGATCCAAAGGTAAGAGAGTTTCTAAACGGAATTCAAACTGCCGAGCAAAATCATGGTGAGGAAATATCAGAATATATGATGGCAAACAATATGATGTGCTAAGGATAGTCAATAAAAAAACACTTCTAAACTGTATTTAGGTTTATGAAGTGTTTTTTATATATTAAAATATTTATAAGAAAATTGAATTTTCAAGATTTATGCTGTTAGAGTGCATGAAATTTCAAACTATAAATTCATATATTTCACAAAGTTTTCACAACAACTATGTTTGTGAATGTTGTGCATAAATACAGATCTAAATTATACATATATAACAGTTTTATTGCAAATGTAGCAAGAATTATGATAGGGCATTTGCCGATTCGTCTAGTGTGCGCAAAAAATATATGCAACCAAAATTCCTTTGGTGCATATTTTTTTTGCAGTAAATTTGGGTAGGGATAAAACTAGCATCTATACAAAAATTTATTTATTTAGCAAAAAAATATTGATGTTTGGTAATATATTTATTACAATGTACATAAAAGTTAGTCAGAAAGCGTTGCTTTTAATAGGAAGGAATGTTGAGTTTATGAAGGGTGATGCATTTAGTTTATTTGAGAAGATTTGCCGAATTTTAGAAAAGGAATATATTGTTGCGGATGAAACAGGCAATATTATAAAAATAGCTGCAAACACCTCGAATAAACTGTTTTCTAAAAAAAAGCCGGTAGGCATTAATTTTTTTATAGAGTTAAATGTTAATGATGAAATGACACGACATCAATACTGCATTGTGAACGACAGGTATGGCAGGCAGGTAAGTTGTGA
>CAYJOX010000037.1:0-4631 GCA_964371915.1 uncultured Oscillospiraceae bacterium | reverse complement strand
TTGTGACATTTTTCATGTCGAAAATATTCGCTTTATAATCATAAACCTGAAGGTAGAAAGTGCGGAAATTAAACGTCTAAAGCTAATATTCAACGATATGAATCAGGGAGTAATGGCTTGTGATACCACCGGTAAAGTTGTACTATATAATAAGGCCTATTCACAGGTAGACGGAATGGCCATTAATGATGTGTTGGGGTATAAAATACCGGAGGTGTATGGGCTAGATAAATATGGGAGCACCTTGATACAGGTGATGAAATCCAAGATACCACTATATGCACACAGACAGTTTTACACTACAAAGTTTGGCAAAAAAGTGGATGCCGTTAAAGATGTATATCCACTTGTTGATAATGATAAGGTTATAGGTGCATTTGCTCTGGTTCATGATTTTGAAAAGGCCAAAACATGGGCAAAACAGATAATGGATGCAACCTTAAAGCGAAACAAAAGTAAGGATTTTGAAAACTTTTTTAATATTGATGAAATCAGCTACAAAAGCGAGGGGATGATAAGATGCGTAGAACAGGCATCCTTGGCCGCAACACGTGATATAAATATCTGCATATACAGTGAAGCGGGAGCCGAAAAGGATAGCCTTGCAAACCACATAGTTAAAAACAGTGCAAGAAAAAATATGCCATATTTGGTAGTAGATTGTGCTGCGATTCCGCCCGATCTTATGAGTAGGATGTTCTTTGGTTATAAAGATATAGATGTGCAGGATGGAAAGGTTGAGCAGGGTTTTTTGTATAATGCAAACAACGGGACAATATTTTTAAAAAACATGCACACAATTCCAAAAACTACACAGGCAATGCTTGCAAACTGTATTAATACTAACTCCTACTATCCGGTAGGAGGTATGCAGGAAAACATAGTAAATATTAGGTTTGTGGTCTCACTTCCTTCACGCCCAAATAGCGAGGAACTAAAAGATGCAATTATCCCGGAGTTAATGTATTGCCTCAATAACCTGTATATAGAAATTCCACCTCTATGTAAAAGGATAGAGGATGTAAACATGCTAACGCAATACTTTATCAAGGAACTTAACTCAGAACACAAAACCGGAGCTAACACCATATCAAATGATGTTTTTAACACCTTTGTTTCGTATGATTGGCCGGGTAATATAATAGAGCTGAAAAATGTTATTCAGGCTTCCATTATAATGTGTGCGGATGAAAGGCAGATACAGGTTCATCATCTTCCACAATACCTTCAGGATTTCGTCTCCCGATCAAGCCAAGAAGATGTAGCGTTAAGGACAAACGATTATTCGTTATCACAGGCACTTCTGCTAACCGAGGAGCAGACGATAATTAAAGCTCTGGATGTTTGCGCCGGTAACATAACAAAGGCTGCGCAGCTACTTGGTATCGGAAGGCAAAACCTACAATATAGAATTAAAAAGTTGAATATCAACAACTCTGGCGCATAAAATTTATGCATAAAATATCGTTTTTTAATAATTTGAAATTTTTGCTTTTTTATGATAAAAATTCTCCAACTAATTTTTGACATGTTTAAGTTTTTTTGTGTATAATTTCATGCATGGACGTTCTACGTATTTTTTGGAGAAAAGGAGGGTGTGTATGGTGACTAAGGTGTTACCTTACCAAGCTGGGGTAAAAAGAGGTGGCATCGTTTACATTTCAGGGCAGATATCGTTAGACAAAAAGCAGAATTTGGTCGGGGAAAATGATATTAAGGCACAGACAAATCAGGTGCTTTTGAATGTTTTTTCTGAACTTTCAAAATTCAACTGTACACCAAAAGATATTGTAAAGGTTAATGTGTACATGTCAGATATCGAAAGAGACTTTGATGATATGAACGAAGTCTATACCGAGATGATGAAAGATGTTCTCTCGGTAAGAGTAACGGTTGGGTGTACACTTTTTAAACCGGAATTCTTAATAGAAATATCTGTTGAAGCATATAAACCGGACTAACCAAGGTGAAGGGGTGTATTAATCTATGTCAGACGTAAATATCCATTATAAACTATCCTATGAGAATATCTTTGAAGCGCTTTTAGCACTGGAAAACAAAAGTGAGGGAATAAAAAAGAAGTTAGCGGCAATATCGATGCTAATAATTGTGGCTGTCTACACCTTTCTTTTTTGGCGTACACCTGAGAACCTTACTAACATGTTAATTGCGCTTTTAGCTATTGCAATATATCTGTTTATTATGGTGTATATTCCCTGGAAAAGGCGAAAACGTGCAAAAAAGATGTCAAGTGTTATCGGTGTATACAAGGTTACCCTATATGAAAAGGGTGCAATTGGTGGGTTTAATAGCGAAAAGGTTAATTTTGATAAAAAGACTAGCGCTAAAGAAACCGAAAACGTTTTTGTAATAAAGATGTTTAATAATATAACCTACTGCATTCCTAAAAAACAACTGGACGAAAAAACTAATGACCAGATAAGAGCAATACTGGAAAAACACATAAGTTCATTTTCATTTATAAACACACAAAAACTAAGATAAAATATTGGGGAGGCATTCGATGGAAACTCAAAACTCAACTGTTTCAACCACTACGAATAAAGTCCGCTGGGGCGTATTTTTGCCCGCGTTTATCGCTTTGATGGGGCTTGTTGTTATTGGATTTGTTAACAATGAAGCATACCTTGCAATTGTTAATGCAATAACAAACTTTATTCTTTCTAATTTCGCATGGGCATTTAATATTAATACATTATTTTGCTTAGTAACAGCGGTAATTGTATATTTTTCACCGTCTGGTAAGGTTCGTTTTGGCGGCTCTAAGGCAAGGCCGATGATGAACTACATCAACTGGGTTTGGATTACGCTGTGTGCAGGCATTGCGGCCGGAATACTTTTCTGGGGCGCAGGCGAGCCGATGTACCATATGTATGAGCCGGCAGCATTTGCCGAGGCCGAGCCGGGTTCCCCCAAGGCGGCAATATTTGCAATGGAGGTAATGTTCCTAGAATGGACCTTCTCTCCCTACTCGTTATATATTGTTTCTACCTTGATTTTTGCTTTTGTATTTTATAACATGAAACGCCCTTATTCAATATCGTCGGTTTTAACCCCTGTATTCGGTACACGCGTAGATAAATGGGCAACCGTGATTGATACAGTATCACTATTTACTCTTGTTGCCGGTGTTGCTACCTGTCTTGC
This sequence comes from uncultured Oscillospiraceae bacterium, assembly GCA_964371915.1. Taxonomy (GTDB): domain Bacteria; phylum Bacillota; class Clostridia; order Oscillospirales; family Ruminococcaceae; genus CAYJBH01. The sequence goes on along the minus strand of CAYJOX010000037.1, from coordinate 1,463 downwards.
AACCGGTACAATGTCTTTAGGTGGTGGTATCGAGCAGATGTTAGGCATACCCAGCGGAAACTTTACCTGGACAATAATTATTATAGCGATAACAATTGCATTTATTTTATCCAGTATTTCCGGCGTTATGAAGGGCATTAAGATGTTCTCGCAGATTAACTCCTATTTTTACATTGGTTTATTAATATTCCTATTTATTGTTGGGCCAACAGCATTCTATCTAAACTTTACAACAGAAGCTTTAGGTAACTTTATAGCCGATTTTATTCCTATGAGTTTAGCTACCGGTGATATCTATGGCGATTCTTGGGCAAAGTCTTGGCCAATATTCTACTGGTGTAACTGGCTATCGGTAGGCCTGCTAACCGGTGTTTTCTGTGCGCGAATTACACGTGGCTATACCGTGCGTGATACAATCAAGGTTGGCCTTGTTATTCCTGCAATATTTGGAATAATCTGGATGGGTATCTTCTCTAGCTCGACAATATACTACGAGATGAACGGTGTTGGTATGCGTGAATCATTATTAGAAAGCGGTACCGAATCTTTAACATACATGATTTTCCAACAGCTACCACTTTCGGTAATAATAGTACCGGTATACATTGTAATAGTATTTATATCCTTTGTAACCTTTGCCGATTCAAACACAACCGCTATGGCAGGGCTATGCGTAACCGGCATAACACAAGAAAACACAGAGGCACCTAGCTGGATTAAGTTTGTTTGGGGTGTTGCTATGGCTGCAGTAACATGGATACTTCTAACAAGCCAGGGAATAGATGGCATTAAAGCTGTATCAAACCTTGGCGGTTTTCCGAACATGTTCCTTGTGTTCCTTAGCTGTATAGGGCTTTTAAAGATAGCAAGAAACCCGAAAAAATATGACACCTTTAAAGAGGATTATGATGAGTTTGGAAATCCGATTGAAAGTGTACGCTTAGTCTCGGAGCAGGAGCTAATAAAGCAAGGCAAGCCTATACCCGAAAAGGTTGGAAATGTAACAGAGTAGAAATGACATTTTCGATATAATGGAGTGAAAGATGAAGATAGAAAAAATTATTGTTACCCCTGTTAACATCCCTATGAATTTCTCCTACCTATGGTGTTTGGGGTTAACGCATGGTTTTTCAAAGACCATAGTTGCTTGTGAGCTTGCCTGCCTATCCGACCAACGCCCGATAAGCATTACGGGCAATAGCGAGTTAAAAAGAGCGTTCGGTGTAATAGATATGGCCTTGTGGGATATAAGGGGTAAGGCTGCCGATATGCCGTTATATCAGCTTCTCGGAGGTGCATACAGAAAAGATATTTTATTTACCGAGTATTTTTGTTTTACAGCTGACAAGCAGCCCGACGGTAGCTATAAAAAGCGGGTAGAACCGCAGGAGGTAGTGGACTATTGCCTAAAGATGAGGGAGGAACATGGTTCTAACATGTTCGAAGGCAAACTAACCTCGGGT
>CAYJOX010000036.1:8587-11057 GCA_964371915.1 uncultured Oscillospiraceae bacterium | reverse complement strand
GCCTCATCGTATATCACCGTTACCGCTTCTATAGGAAGTTTATAATAGTCCATAGCCTTTTTCACACTAAGGCCACTGTTATTCATAAAGGTCTGTGGTTTTAACAGCAGTACCCTTTTTCCGCTAAGGTTTACCTCACAGCAAAGCCCGTCAAACCTGCGTTTTTTAAGGCTTTCGCCGGCAGAGTTTGCTATGTGGTCTACCGCAATAAAACCTATATTATGGCGGTTATTCTTATATTTATCGCCCGGGTTGCCCAGCCCGACAACAAGGGCATCAATTGCAGATTTTTTAAAAAACATTATACAAACATGGATGATATCGGTTTATCACTATATATTCTGGCAATGGCCTCGGCAAAGGTGGGCGCCACGGTTAACACCTTAATCTTAGAACATTGTTTTGCCTTTTCGGCTATGTCTATAGTATCCAGCAACACTATCTCGTCTATCACACTGTTGCAGACATTCTCTATAGCCTTTCCGGATAGAACACCATGGGTTGCACAGGCATTAACACTGCGTGCGCCACGCTCCTTAATTGCGGCGGCGGCATTACAAAGCGTGCCGGCGGTATCTATAATATCGTCTAGGATAAGTACATCCTTATCCTTAACATCACCGATAACGTTCATAACCTCCGATACATTTGCACGGCTACGCCTTTTATCAACAATGGCAAGAGGAAGCTCTAGGCGCTCTGCAAATTTTCTTGCACGGTTAACACTTCCAAGATCGGGCGACATGACTACTAGATCATGCTCTCTTGCCTCGACAAGTTTTTCATAATGGTCGATAAGTATCGGCATTCCGAGCATATGGTCAAGCGGCATCTCAAAAAAGCCCTGAATCTGTGGTGCGTGCAGGTCCATAGTAAGAACACGGTCGGCACCGGCTGTAGATATTAGGTTTGCAACTAATTTTGCCGAGATAGGATCACGCGAGCGGCTTTTCCTATCCTGCCTTGCATAACCATAGTAGGGGATAACGGCAGTAATACGCCCTGCCGATGCACGTCGAAATGCATCTATCATTATTAAAAGTTCCATTAGGCTGCGATTCACCGGCCTTGCAAGGCTCTGAACAACAAAAACATCACTACCACGTACACTTTCTTTTATGTAGACTGATATCTCACCGTCCGAAAAGGTACCGACTTCACTTTTGCCTACAGGTAACCCCAGATGATTTGCAATTGCTTGTGCAAGTGCCGGGTTTGAGTTAGCCGTGAAAATCTTAATATCCTTACCGTGTAAATTCATTTTGCCTCCTGCTTTACTTCTTTTTTTCTTTGTAGTTTTTTAGCTTGCGCTCAGCCCAACCGGATTTGTTCTGCTGTTGCGCCCTTGCTATCGCAAGTTCTCCCGGTGCAATATCCTTAGTAATGGTAGAGCCGGCCGCAGTATATGCACCATCGCCAAGGTTAACGGGAGCAATAAGATTTGTGTTGCACCCTATAAAGCAGTAATCGCCTATAGTAGTGCGTGCCTTGTTCTGGCCATCATAGTTAACGGTTACAACGCCACAGCCTATGTTGCAATGCCTTCCCATATCTGTATCGCCTATATATGTAAGGTGTGCTACACTGCTTCCATCTAAAATAGTGGAATTTTTAACCTCAACAAAATCCCCTATCTTTACCCTTTTGCCGATAACACTATCGGGGCGAACATGTACAAACGGGCCTATCTTAGTGCCATCTCCTATACTGCTTTTGTAACCCTGTGATGCGTTAAACAAAACATCTTCACCTACCGTGCAATCCTCAAGCAGGCTGTTTGGGCCAATAGTAGACCCGGCGCCTATAACTGTGTTTCCACGCAGTATAGTGCCGGGTAATATAGTTGCAGTAGGTGCTATCTTAACAGTTTCATCTATTAAAATTCCACTATCAGACAAAAAAATAACACCGTTTTCAAGGTGCCTCAAAAAGGTTGCATCAAAAGATGCTTTTATTGTTTTGTACTGCTCGACAAAGTCGTTACTCATAATAATTGCCACCTCAATACAGTTAGTCTCTGCTTAATATTATACAATAAAACATAGAAATATTCAAGCCCTAATAATAAATCTTTGGCTAATTTTTAGTCTAATTTTTAGTTTGTGACATATCTATAAGCCTCTCCAGCAATAAAAGTGCTATTACGGTGAGGGTATAGGGCGACCAATGTATAAAATCTTCGAGTGCATCAAACACCGAGGTAATCGCATTTATCAGCTCGGTATTGCCGGAAAAAAACAGTAAAACCATAAAGGAAACAGAGGTTGCACTAAGGGATACAGTAGCCATAAAATGTTCCCGTGAGGCGGCAAATATGCGGCGAAAAATCCCCGGCTTTTTAGATACAAGAAATGCAACTACCCGTGCTACTATTAATATTAAAAAAGAGAAGGCAAAACCGGTAGAGTTTATAAGCATTACGGCGCTAAGAACAAGCGAAAGCTCGATAAGCTCGTACCTTTTTTCACAT